>BBSL01000059.1 GCA_001319865.1 Burkholderia sp. E7m39
TTGAAGATATGGTGAAGTCCGTCGATTGACGCATCGATGCACGAGGTGCATTTTCGCGTGCCTCGTGCGGACAGAAGATCAGCGCGGCTTCACACCGATGCTGCGCATGAAATCCGCGAGCCGTTTCCCTTCGACATCGGGAAACGGCTCGTGCACTTTCAGGTCTTCGATATTCGCGAGCGCGAAGTGACGGAAGTCGTCGCGCAGTTCGCACCACGCGCCGAGCGTGAAGCGCGCGCCCCAGTACGCGAGTGCCAGCGGCCACACGCGCCGCTGCGTCGTCGCGCCGTGCTTGTCCTGATACGCAAAGCTCACGACGTGCCGCGAATCGATCGCGCGATGCAGCGTGTCGACGATCGCCGACACATTGCCGTCGATATGAAACGACGGCGCGAAAAAGGCGAGGCGGTCGAGCGTCGCGCGCTTGTCGGCGGGCATCGCCGACGCGATTTTTGCGAGCGCGCCGCGCGCGCCTGCCGCCATGCTTTCGCCGCCCCACGATTCGAGCATCCGCGCGCCCGCGGCCAAGGCCGCGAGTTCATCTGCGGTGAAGGTGAGGGGCGGCAGACTGGCGCTGCGGCTCAAGCGATAACCGATGCCCGGTTCGCCTTCAATCGGCACGCCCGACAACTGCAAATCCTGCACATCGCGGTAGACGGTGCGCAGCGACACATGCAGCCAGTCCGCGAGCTGTTGCGCGGTGGTCAGGCGGCGGCCGCGCAGCAACTCGGCGATCTGGAACAGGCGGTCGGCGCGACGCGTCATCGTGGGAGTCTCCCGGAAGTAGACGGGCAATCTCTCGCGATGATAGCGCCGCACGACGCGCTCCCGTCACGTGTCGCGCCTGCTTTCAGCCATTGGTTTTCGAATGCAGGCCGACGCGGTTGCCTTCCGTGTCGGTGAAAAATCCAATCCAGCCGATGTCGTTCGGAAGCTGCACGGCGGGCCCTTCCACTTTGCCGCCCGCGCGCTTCACGCGTTCGAGCGTTGCGTTGACGGTCGGCCGAGCATTCAGGTAGATGAGCGAGCCTGTCGCCGACGGTTCCAGCGTCGGGCTCTGCACGATGCTGCCGCCCGTCGATGGCTCGTCGTAGCTGAAGATGGCCATCGGCACGCCGAAATCCTCGCGATGCAGTTTCGTGTCGAGTGCGGCTTCGTAGAAACGGACGGCACGCTCGAAGTCGACGGAAGGGATTTCGAACCAGGCGATCGCGCGGTTGAGGTCTGCTGACATACGGTTCTCCTTTGAGTTGGCGCCGGATGGCGCAGGAGAAGTGTGCTGGCACGCTACTGACAGCGTTCTGTCAGTAGCGTTATGGCGGCGGCGCGCAAAGCGGGGAAGAAAAAAGCGGGCGTGCGCCCGCTTCCGGATCGAGTCGGAGAGCCGCTTACTCCTTCGGCCCATCCGACGCCGGGCGTTGCCGGACGCTGCCTGCGATCAGATCGAACCTGAACAGCCGGCACTCGAGCGCGCCGTTGTACAACGGCGTTTTCGCCGACTCACGCAGCCTCAGCTGGCCGGGCAGTTTCCGGTCGGACGTGAGCACGAACGCATGCCAGCCGGCAAACCGCTTTTTCAATGCATCGCCGAATGACTGGAAGAATTCGGCCATGTCGGCCGTATCCTCTTCCATGCGCCGAAAGCCGCCTTCCTCGCGCCCCGTGTTGCGAATCTCGCCGCGCGGCCCACGCCCGCGCACTTCGATACGCTCCCCATACGGCGGATTCGCGACCAGAATGCCCGGCTCGGCGGCGGGCGGCATCATGTTGCGCGCGTCGACCTGCTTGAGGGGCAGCGGAGGAAAACCGGCCCGCTCGAAGTTCGCGCGCGCCTTCTCGAGCATGTTGTCGGAGATGTCGCTGCCGAAGATCAGCAGATCGCGGCGCCCCGCGCGGGCGGCGCGCTTCGCGTCCTGCGCGGCAACTTTCAGCGACTGCCACGCGGACACGTCGTACTGCTTGAACTTCTCGAAGCCGAAGCGCCGGTCGACGCCAGGCGCGATGTTCAGCGCCACCTGCGCGGCTTCCGCGAGGAACGTGCCGCTGCCGCACATCGGGTCGTACAGCGGCGTGCCCGGCGTCCAGCCCGTCAGGCGCAGGATGCCCGCCGCGAGGTTCTCGCGCAGCGGCGCCGCGCCCTTGTCGAGGCGCCAGCCGCGCTTGAAAAGCGGCTCGCCCGAGGTATCGAGATACAGCGTGCAGTCGGTGGCCGTCAGGAATGCGAACACGCGTACGTCGGGCGCGCCCGTGTCGATGCTCGGCCGCGCGCCCGTCTTGTCGCGCAGACGGTCGCAGATCGCGTCCTTCACGCGCAGCGTCGCGAATTCGAGGCTGCGCAGGGGCGACTTGATCGCGGTGACGTCGACGCGCAGCGTCTCGTGCGCGGAGAACCACTGCTCCCAGCGCTGTTCGAGGGCGAGCGCATAAACGTCCTGCTCGTTGCGATACGGGCGGTGCGCGATCTTCAGCAGCACGCGGCTCGCGATGCGCGAATGCAGGTTGGCGGCCATGCCGGCTGCCCAGCCGCCCTTGAAGTGCACGCCGCCGGGCACCTGGGCGCCGGCGGTGAACGGCGCGCCGTTCAGATGACGCCCGGCGATGTCGGCCAGCTCGGCGGCGAGCGCGGCTTCGAGGCCGCGGGGGCAGGGAATGAAAAATTCGAAGGACATGGAGGGTTGCCGCAAGGCGTGGATCAAGGCGACATTGTACGCGGTCGCCTCGCGCAGCCCCTGAGCGGGTCAGCCCTTCGTCGCGGCGTTCGATGCCGGCGGCGCAGCGGCGGGCGCCGCCGCGGGGCCGGACGCCGGCGACGGGCACGTAAGCATCGCGCCGCGCGCCGACGCCGCCGCCAGATTGCGCACGGCCGCCGCGATATCCGTCGCGAGTTGCTGGACGGCGCGCCGATGGCCGTCGGCGAGCGCATCGTAGCCGCCCGGCACCGGCTGGCTGATCACGCTGCGGCACGTCAGCACGGCTTGCGTGCGCACCGCGCGCACGCTCCACACGGCGTCGATCAGCGCGCGCGAGCCGGGCCACGACTCGAAGCGCTGCACGTTGACGCTGACGCGGTAGACGGGCACGCGGTCCGGATAAGGCGAGCCGTACACGTCGATCGTGCCGAGCTGCTGCGTGAGCGAACTGGACAGCGCGCGGCGGATTTCATCGCCGGGCAGCGACGCCCAGCGCTCCTGTTCGAGCACCTGGACCTGGGTCGGCCCCGTCTGCACGACGAACTGGCTTTTCGCGACTTGCGGCGGCACGTCGACGGGCGGCACTTCGATCAGAAACGCCGGGTTGCTCGACGTGCGCACGGCCTCGGGCGACGTGTCGCCCGCCGACAGCGTATAGAAGTGGCTTGCCGGCGACGCGCACGCGGCCAGCGCGGCAAGCGCCGTGGCAGCCAGCACTCGCGAAGCGGCGCGCATCGTTCGGGGGACGCGTGCAAACGTCATGGCTT
>BBSL01000060.1 GCA_001319865.1 Burkholderia sp. E7m39
AGCGATT
Source organism: Burkholderia sp. E7m39 (assembly GCA_001319865.1). Classification (GTDB taxonomy): domain Bacteria; phylum Pseudomonadota; class Gammaproteobacteria; order Burkholderiales; family Burkholderiaceae; genus Paraburkholderia; species Paraburkholderia bengalensis. The sequence continues at coordinate 8 of BBSL01000060.1, forward strand.
CGGGATGGCGTTCGAGGTAGTCCGACAGCGCATTGAGCGATTGCAGCGTGCGCGTCAGTTCCTGCAGCGCCTGGTGCACGTCGGACTGTAGCGGCGAGTCCTGCTGCAAGGTCGCTTGCGCCGAGCTGAACGTCTGCTTCGCGGCCGCGAGCGTGTCGCGCGTCTGCGGCAGGACTTCCTTGTCGAGTTGCGAGAACAGATGGTCGGCGTTTTTCAGCGCCGTGTTCAGGTTGTTGCCGATCTGGTCGAACGGCACCTGAGCGAGCTTCTTCGCGATATCGGCGATCTGCAGCTGCAGTTCGTCGAGCGAGTTCGGGATCGTCGGCAGCTCGATCGGGTCGCGCGAGATATCGACGGTTGCCTTCGGCGCCTTCGGGAACAGATCGATCGCGACGTACAGCTGCCCCGTCAGCAGATTGCCCGTGCGCAGCTGGCCGCGCAGGCCGTGACTGACGAGCGCGAGCAGCATCTTGTGGCTCGCCTCCGTGCCCGTCTCGGGCACCGGCTGGCCGAGCGTGCGGCGGCGCAGGCGGTCGGGATAGAGGTCCATCGTGACGGGCATGTTGAAGTTCTTCGTCTGCGGATCGTATTCGACGCCGATGTTCGTCACCTGGCCGAGCACGATGCCGCGGAAATCGACGGGTGCGCCAACGGCGAGGCCGCGCAGCGACTGGTTGAAGTTCATCACGACGCGCACCGGCTCGCCGTCGGGCTCGCGCATCGCGTCGGCTTCGTCCGAACCGAGGCGGAACGTCATGTTGTTCGGCGCCTGCACGCCGACGGCCTGGCCGGGCGGCGACTGGAACGCCAGCCCGCCGACGATCACCGTCGCGAGCGACTGCGTATTCAGCTTGAAGCCGCTGGAATCGAGCCGCACATCGACGCCGCTCGCATGCCACCAGCGCGAGTTCGTGCCGACGTACTGGTCGAACGGCGCGCTGACGAACACCTGCACGGTCACGCCCGTGCCGTCCTTGTCGAGCGAGAAGCCCGTCACCTGGCCGACCTGCACGCGCCGGTAGAACACGGGCGAGCCGATGTCGATCGAACCGAGCGATTCGCCGCGCAGCGTGAACTGGTGGCCTTTCTGGTCGACGGTGACGGCGGGCGGCGATTCGAGACCGACGAACTGCGTCTGCGTTTCCGTCGAGCGTCCGCCGTCCACGCCGATGTACGCGCCCGACAGCAGCGTGCCGAGCCCCGACACGCCGCTCGCGCCGATGCGCGGGCGCACGACCCAGAAGCGGCTGTCCTTCACCGCGAAGTCTTCGGCTTCCTTCGTCAGCTGCACTTCGACGTTCACGCGCGAGTGGTTCTTCGCGAGCTTGATGGTCTTGACGAAGCCGATGTCGACGTCCTTGTACTTGACCTTCGTCTTGCCGGGCTCGAGCCCTTCCGCGCTGATGAAGCTGATGTTGATGGTCGGCCCTTTTTCGAGCACCGACTTCACGACGAGACCGACGCCGATCAGCGCCGCGATCAGCGGGATCACCCAGACGAGCGAAGGCAGCCAGCCGCGTTTCGTGACGATTTCGGGTTCAGGCACGGGCGGCTCGCTGCGCGGCGGGCCGGAAGGGGGCGTCGGCTCTTGAGGGCTATTCATGTTTCGGGTCCTGAGGTTTTCGGTTCGTGCCGGCGGCGCTGTCCGCTTCGTTGTCTGCGTAGTCCCAGATCAGGCGCGGATCGAATTGCATCGACGCGATCATCGTGAGGATCACGACGGAGCCGAACGCGAGCGCGCCCGGTCCCGCCGTGATGACGGCGAGCGACTTGAAGCGCACGAGCGCCACCGTCAGCGTGATCACGAAGATGTCGAGCATCGACCAGCGGCCGATGCGCTCGACGATCCGGTAGAGCTTCGTGCGTTCGAGCGGCCGCCAGGTGGAGCGGCGCTGCGCGGTGATGGTGAGCAGCGCGAGCACGCTGAGCTTGAGCATCGGCACGAGAATGCTCGCGACGAACACGACGACGGCAAGCGGCCAGTCGCCCGAGGTCCAGAAGTAGACGACGCCGCTCATGATCGTGTCGTCCTCGGCGCCGAGCAGCGACGACGTGTGCATCACGGGCAGCAGGTTCGCGGGGATGTACAGCACGGCGGCCGCGATCAGCAGTGCCCACGTGCGCATCAGGCTGTCGGGCTTGCGTCGATGCAGGAGCGCGCCGCAGCGCGTGCAGCGTTGGTCTTTCACGCGCAGGCGCGGCTGTACGCGCGAGCACGCGTGACAGGCGACCAGACCGGCGCGCGAGGCCGTGATGTATTTCATCGGCCGGTCATCCGCGATGCGGCGCGGTCGTTGCGTCGGCATCCGGCGTGCCCGCATCGCGCTGGCCGCTGCCGCTGCTGTTTTCGCTGGCTTCGCGCGCATGCCGTTCGCGGCGCGCCTGCAGCACGCCGAGGGTTTCGGCGACGTCCCACAGCGTGCGCGGATCGAACGTGACGACCACGACGAACATTAGCGTGAGCGCGCCGAACGCGAACATCGCGGCCTCGGGAATCACGCGCGCGAGACTCACCATTTTCACGATCGTCACCAGTACGCCGAGCATGAACACTTCGATCATGCCCCACGGGCGCACGAACTGGATCGCGCGCAGCACCTGGTTGAACAGGGGCGGCACATAGCCCGCGCGGATGGGGACGAGCAGATAGAGCAGCGCCAGCAATTCCGTCAGCGGAAAGAGGGTGGTCGAGCAGAACACCATCATCGCGACGATCTGCATGTTTTCGTCCCACAGCGCGATGATTGCGCCGAGGAGACTGGTCTGCGACGTGATGCCGTTGGTTTCCAGTTCGACGATCGGGAAACCTTGTGCGATCAGGAACGTGATCAGCGCCGCAAAGGTCATCGCCGTGATGCCGTCGAGCCGACCCGATGCGCTCCAGTACAGCATTGCGCCGCATCGCTGGCAGCGCGCGATCCGCCCGCGGCCCAGACGCGGCTTCTGGAACAGCGCGTCGCATTCGTGGCAGGCAATCAGATGGTCATGGTCCATGCAGGAGATCGGGAAGCGGTATTGTCGTCGTGTTTATCGTCGGGGTATGACAGGTTCTTTCCGCGCGCGCTGCATGGCTGTTGAAAGGACAACTGCAAAGGCAACTGCAAGGCTCGCGTCACAGCTTGGAGGCAATAGTATCAAAGCTTGTTGCAGTGACGTTTTAAGGTCGGCGCCTGCATCGACGGGGGCGGACGGCATCGCGTGACACAAGGGCCGACGGCGCATGCAGCGATAGCGCTGCATGCATTTCGCTTGGTCTGACAGGCGTGGCCTGCGTTCCAGCCAAGGCGTTCAGCAAATTTCGGGCCGCGCATACGGCCGCCAGCCGGCTGTCGCTGCTTGCGGTACGATTAGCGCCGCGAGCCATTGGCGCCGATTCGGGCCGTGTACGGAATAAGGGCATCGCTCGTGTCGTTTAACTTTCATGTTGGCGTCGGTTCTGTCATGGCACACACTTCCTCGTTCCATTCGCTTTCCGCACGCGGTTCGTCGTACACGTCGACGGCCATCGCGCTGCACTGGCTGATCGCGCTGCTGATCGTCTGCGGTTTCTCGCTCGGCTGGGTGATGACGGACATTCCCGGCTTCACGCCGACCAAGCTCAAATATTTCTCGTGGCATAAATGGATCGGCGTGACGGTGTTCGCGCTCGTCATCGTGCGGATCATCTGGCGCGCGACGCACGCCGCGCCGCCGATGCCCGCGCACATGCCCGGCTGGCAGCGCGGCATCGCGCATCTGACGCATTTCCTGCTCTACGTGCTGATGGTCGCGATTCCCGTGTCGGGCTATTTGTACAGCTCGGCGGCGAACGTGCCCGTCGTCTATCTCGGCCTCGTGCCGCTGCCGCGCCTGATCGCACCGGACGTGCATCTGAGGGAGGTGTTGAAAGCCGTTCACATCACGCTCAACTACACGCTGCTCGTGCTCGTCGTGCTGCACGTCGCGGCGGCGCTCAAGCATCAGGTGCTCGACCGCGACAATCTGCTGTCGCGGATGCTCCCTTTCCTCAAATAAGGACAAACATGAAGGTATCGTTCTACCGCTATATGCTCGCCGCGTTCACGGCGGCTTCGCTGGCCGCGTCGGGCGGTGCGTTCGCGCAGGTCGACATGAGCAAGAGCACGGTCACGGCGATCTCGAAGCAGATGAACGTGCCCGTCGAAGGCAAGTTCAACAAGTTCACTGCGCAGATCGCGTTCGATACGGCAAATCCGTCGGCGGGCAGTGCGCAGGTGACCGTCGATACATCGAGCTACGATCTTGGCGACGAAAGCTACAACGAGCAGGTGCGCGGCAAGGAATGGTTCGATTCGAAAACCTATCCGACGGCCACCTTCGTCTCGAGCGCGATCGCGCCCGCGGGCAACAACCAGTTCAAGGTGACGGGCAAGCTGACGATGAAGGGCAAGTCGCAAACCGTGGTCGTGCCCGTCACGGTGACGAAGCAGGGCGCCGCGCAGGTCTACGACGGCGCGGTGTCCGTCAAGCGTTCGCAGTTCGATATCGGCACGGGCGAATGGAAGGACACGTCGGTCGTCGCCGACGACGTGACGATCAAGTTCCATATCGTCGCCGCGAGCAAGTGATTCATATCGCGCGACTCACATCAAGCGAGACATAGCCAAAAAGGAGAATGAAGTGAAACCGATGCTGATGATTGCTGCCGGCGCGCTGGCGTCGTCGATGGCGGCGGGCGCGTTCGCCGCCGATACCTACCAGCTCGATCCCGCGCACACCTATCCGAGCTTCGAGTCGGACCACATGGGCGGCGTGTCGACGTGGCGCGGCAAGTTCACGAAGAGCTCGGGCACGGTGACGCTCGACCGCGCGGCGAAGACGGGGACGGTGGACGTCACCGTCGATACATCGTCGATCCAGACGGGCAACACGAAGCTCGACGAGCACCTGCATTCGGGCGATTTCTTCGACGTCGCAAAGTACCCGACGGCGACCTACAAAGGCACGTCGATCAAGTTCGATGGCGATACGCCCGTTTCTGTCGCCGGCCAGCTCACGTTGAAGGGCGTCACGAAGCCGCTGAGCCTGAAAATCGAATCGTTCAAATGCATCCAGCATCCCGTGCTCAAGCGCGAGGTGTGCGGCGTCGAGGCGACGGGCGAGTTCAATCGCGCGGACTATGGAATGGACTTCGGCACCAAATATGGATTCAGCATGAAGACGGTGCTGGATATTCAGGCCGAAGGCATCAAGCAGTAAGCGCCTGGCGGCGCGGATCTTGCCCTTCGCTGGCATCCGTTTTGCGCCTTCGCGGCGCGGGCGTTGCCGTTGCGTGTTGCCCTTTGCTCGGGCATCCGCGTTGGCGCCTTCGCGGCGCAAGCGTTGCCGATGCGTGTTGCCCTTTGCTCGGGCATCCGCGTTGGCGCCTTCGCGGCGCAGGCGTTGCCCCTGTGCGGGGCGGCACCTACTTTTCTTTGCC
>BBSL01000061.1 GCA_001319865.1 Burkholderia sp. E7m39
CAACGCCTGCGCCGCGAGGCGCTATCGCGGATGCCCGCGCAAAAGGCAACCACACACCGGCAACGCCCGCGCCACGAAGGCGCAAACGCGAATGCCCACGCAAGGGGCAAGCACCATCGGCAACGCCCGCGCCGCGAAGGCGCCAACGCGGATGCCCACGCAAAGGGCAACACGCAACGGCAACGCCCGCGCCACGAAGGCGCAATCGCGGATGCCCTCGCAAAGGGCAGCCAACCCGCTACCTGGCACTTACACCCCTCGTGCGGACTTATTTTTTCCGGTACATAGTGAACGATGGACGCCGGATCGGTTGCGCGCGCACCGAATCCAGAAAAAATGGCGCCACATAACTATTACCTGCGCACGCGCAGCAGCGCATACACGGCGCATAAGGTCACCCGGAGATCCGCAATGAGTTCAACGATAGCCGCCAGCACGGCGCGAAGCCGCTCCGACACATGGCGCACAGTCGTCGCCGCATCGATCGGCAACGCGCTGGAATGGTTCGACCTCGTCGTCTACGGCTTTTTCGCCGTCGTCATTTCGAAGCTGTTCTTTCCGGCAGGCAAGGAGACGGTCTCGCTACTACTGACGCTCGGCACGTTCGGTGTGTCGTTCTTCATGCGCCCGCTCGGCGCGATCGTCCTCGGTGCCTACGCGGACCGCGCAGGGCGCAAGGCCGCGCTTACGCTGTCCATTGTGTTGATGATGATGGGCACGCTGATCATCGCCGTGCTGCCGACGTATCAGTCGATCGGTCTCGCCGCGCCGCTGATTCTCGTCGTCGCGCGGCTGATGCAGGGCTTTTCGGCGGGCGGCGAGTTCGGCAGCGCAACGGCCTTTCTCGCCGAGCACGTGCCGGGCCGGCGCGGCTTTTTCGCCAGCTGGCAGATCGCGAGCCAAGGCCTGACGACACTGCTCGCCGCGCTGTTCGGCGTGGTGCTGACGGGCGGGCTGTCGGCGGAACAAATGGCGTCGTGGGGCTGGCGCGTGCCGTTCTTCTTCGGCCTGCTGATCGGGCCCGTCGCGTGGTACATCCGCACGAAGCTCGACGAGACGCCCGAATTCCTCGCCGCCGCCACGACCAGCACGCCGATCCGCGATACGTTCGCGAGCCAGAAGACGCGCCTCTTCGTCGGCATGGGCATCGTCGTGCTCGGCACGGTATCGACGTATCTGGTGCTCTTCATGCCGACCTTCGCGATCAAGCAGCTGGGTCTCGCGCCGTCGGTGGCGTTCGCGGCGATCGCGCTGGTCGGCGTGATCCAGCTGGTGTTTTCGCCCGTCGTCGGTCATCTGTCGGACCGCTACGGACGCGTGCGCATCATGCTGGTGCCCGCCGTGCTGCTGTTTCTGCTGATCTGGCCAGGGTTCGCGTTTCTCGTCGCGCATCCGACCTTCGGCACGCTGATGGCGATGCAAATCGTGTTCGGCGCATTGATGACGGCGTATTTCGGTTCGCTGCCCGGTCTGCTGTCGGAGATCTTTCCGGTGCAGACACGCACGACGGGCATGTCGCTCGCCTATAACATCGCGGTGACGATTTTCGGCGGCTTCGGGCCGTTCATCATCGCGTGGCTGATCGAGGCCACCGGTTCGAAAATCGCGCCGAGCTTCTATCTGATGTTCGCCGCCGTGCTGAGCGTGTTCGCGCTGATCGCGGCGCGCCGCAAACTTGGCTTCAGATAACAGCCGCTGGCGCAAATGTAAAGAACGAAACGACTTAAACGACAAAGGCCGGTTCGCATTCGAACCGGCCTTTGTTCTTGCTGCAGGGAACGTCTTTGACGCGTTCGCTCAAACCTGCGCGCCCGCGTTCGGATCGTTCGGATCGTGGCGTTCCTTCTTGTCCTTCAGCAGGTCTTCGCGCTTGACGCCGAACCACATCGCCAGCGCCGCCGCGACGAACACCGACGAGTAGATGCCGAACAGAATACCGACGGTCAGCGCGAGCGCGAAGTAGTGCAGCGTCGGGCCGCCGAACAGGAACATCGACAGCACCATCATCTGCGTACAGCCGTGCGTGATGATCGTACGCGACATCGTGCTGGTGATGGCGTGGTTGATCACTTCGATCACGCTCATCTTGCGCTCGCGGCGGAAGGTCTCGCGAATCCGGTCGAAAATAACCACCGATTCGTTCACCGAGTAACCGAGCACCGCGAGCACGGCGGCCAGCACGGAGAGCGAGAACTCCCACTGGAAGAATGCGAAGAAGCCGAGAATGATCACGACGTCGTGCAGGTTCGCAATCACGCCCGCGACCGCGTACTTCCATTCGAAGCGGAACGACAGATAGATCACGATGCCCGCGACTACGCAGGCGAGCGCGAGCAGGCCGTCGGTGGCGAGTTCCTTGCCCACCTGCGGACCGACGAACTCGACGCGCTGCAGCTTCGCATTCGCGTCCTGACCCTTCAGCGCCGACATCACCTGGTCGCTTTGCTGCGCCGACGACAGGCCTTGCTTCAACGGCAGACGGATCAGCACGTCGCGCGACGTGCCGAAGTTCTGCACCTGTGCGTCGCCATAGCCGATCTTCGTCAGCGTGTCGCGCACGGGCTCGAGCGGCACGGCGCCCGGATACTGCACTTCGATCACGGTGCCGCCCGTGAATTCGACGGACAGATGCAGCCCGCGATGCAGCAGGAAAAACACCGCGGCGATGAACGTCAGCAGCGAGATCGCGTTGAAGACCAACGCGCGCTGCATGAACGGAATGTCTTTACGGATGCGGAAAAATTCCATGTTCTCTTTCTCCGGGACTCAGCGGGATGAACCCGGTTTGTTCGTGCCACCCGGCGCGTTGCGGTTGCGCAGCGTCGGCTTGCCGGCGCGGGCTTGCGCATTCGCGGGCGACTTTGCCTTGGCTTTTTGCTTCGGCGCCGTCGTCGCGGCGATGGCGCGTGCCGTGTCCGTTTCCGTGTCCGCGCTGTCGAGGTAAGCCGCGGCGCCGTCGGCGGCAGCGGGCTTCCACACCTGGCCGATCGCGAGCGTCTGCAGCTTCTTCTTGCCGCCGTACCACAGGTTCACGAGACCGCGCGAGAAGAACACAGCCGAGAACATCGACGTCATGATGCCGATACAGTGCACGACGGCAAAGCCGCGCACCGGGCCCGAACCGAACGCGAGCAGCGCGAGGCCGGCGATCAGCGTGGTCACGTTCGAGTCGAGAATGGTCGCCCATGCGTGCGCGTAGCCGTTCTGGATGGCCAGTTGCGGCGGCGCGCCGTTGCGCAGTTCCTCGCGCACGCGCTCGTTGATCAGCACGTTCGCGTCGATCGCCATACCGAGCGCGAGCGCAATAGCGGCGATGCCCGGCAGCGTGAGCGTGGCCTGCAGCATCGACAGCACCGCGATCAGCAGCAGCAGGTTCACCGACAGCGCGATCATCGAGATCAGACCGAACAGCATGTAGTACGCGATCATGAAGGCGGCGATCGCGATGAAGCCGTACACGACGGAATCGAAGCCCTTCTTGATGTTGTCGGCGCCGAGGCTCGGGCCGATCGTGCGTTCTTCGATGATGTCCATCGGCGCGGCGAGCGAACCGGCGCGCAACAGCAGGGCCAGATCTGTCGCGGCTTGCGGCGTCGGCTGGCCCGTGATCTGGAAGCGGTCGCCGAGTTCCGACTGGATCGTCGCGACCGTCAGCACTTCGCCCTTGCCCTTTTCGAACAGCACCATCGCCATCGGCTTGCCGATGTTGTCGCGCGACACGCTGCGCACGGCGCGGCCGCCAGCGGAATCGAGACGGATGTTGACGGACGGACGCTGATGCTCGTCGAAGCCCGCCGACGCGTCGATGATGCGGTCGCCCGTGAAGATCACGGCCTTGCGCAGCAGCACGGGCACGGCGTTGCCTTGCGTGAAGAGTTCGTCGCCGGGCGGGACGGGATCGTTCGGATTCGGATGCAGGCCGTTCGGATCGGCGAGGCGCGCTTCGAGCGTCGCCGTGCGGCCGATGATGTCCTTCGCCTTCGCCGTGTCCTGCACGCCCGGCAGCTCGACGACGATGCGGTCGGGACCTTGCTGCTGGATCACGGGCTCGGCCACGCCGAGTTCGTTGACGCGGTTATGCAGCGTCGTGATGTTCTGCTTGAGCGCCGCGTCCTGCACGGTCTTCTGCACGGCGGGGGTGAACGTGCCCACCGCCTGGACGCCGCCGGACGGGTTCGGCTGCGTGGTCCACTGCAGTTCGGTGACGCCCTGCTGGAGTTGCTTGATCGCGCTTTCAGCGACGTCCTGATCCGCGAAATTCACCACCACCGACTGGCCCACGCGATTCACCCCGCCGTCGCGGATGTTCCGGTCGCGCAGCAGCGTGCGCGCATCCGAGGCGTCGGAGTCGAGCTTCTTGTTCAGTGCGCCCGCCATGTCGACCTGCAGCAGGAAGTGCACGCCGCCGCGCAGATCGAGACCGAGGTACATGGGCAGCGCGTGCAGCGCCGTCAGCCAGTGCGGCGACGCGCTCTGCAGATTCAGCGCGACGATGTACTGCGGATCATTCGGGTCGCTATTGAGCGCCTTTTGCAGCAGATCCTTCACGCGCAGCTGGGTGTCGGTGTCCTTCAGGCGCACGCGGATGTTCGCGTTCTGCGAGGAATTGTCGAACGTGACGTCGTCGGGCTTGATCTGGCTGGAGGCGAGCGCCGCTTCGACCTGCGACAGCGTGGCCGAATCGAGCTTCACCGTTGCCTTGCCGCTCGACACCTGCACCGCCGGCGCTTCGCCGAAGAAATTGGGCAGCGTATACACGAGGCCGATGACGAGCGCCACCAGCATCACGGCATACTTCCAGAGGGGGTAACGATTCATGGGGGTGGTCCAACGGGAGGTTGGCTTGAGAGCGCTGCGTCCGGCGATGAGCGCGGCGGGCAGAAGCGTGGATGGGCTTCGATCGGCGCGAGGCCGCGCCGGACGCGAGAGAGCAGGCCTTACAGCGACTTCAGCGTGCCCTTCGGCAGAATGGTCGTGACGGAAGCCTTCTGCACGGTGATTTCGGTGCCTTCCGCGATTTCGACGCCAACGTACGCTTCGCCGACCTTCGTCACCTTGCCGACGATGCCGCCGTTCGTCACCACTTCGTCGCCCTTCGCCATGGCGGCGAGCATGTTGCGGTGTTCCTTCTGGCGCTTCATTTGCGGGCGAATCATGATGAAGTAGAGCACCGCGAACATCAGAATCAGCGGCAGGAAGCTCATCAGGCTCGATTCGGCGCCACCTGCTGCACTGCCTTGCGCGAAGGCATTGGAAATGAACGACACGTTGGTCTCTCCGTTATAACAATCGAAAAAAATCAGCCGGTTATTCTACCACCGGCCATTTACGGGACGGCACCCGCAACGGGTTTTCCTGACGGGATGTCAAGTAGTCAGGGCGACATTCCGAAAGTTAATTGTAATGTCTGCTGCGCTATGTGGGAGGACGCGTTTTAGGGCACCTCGCCAGCGCGGTTTGCCTCGACGCTAGTCCGTCCCGCGCGCCCGGTTCTCGTGGAACAGCTTTCTGAACGCGTCGAACATTTGCCCGTCGATCGCGTCGCGCATTTCCTGCATCAGCTCGAGGTAGTAGTGCAGGTTGTGGATCGTGTTCAGCTGCGCGCCGAGAATTTCGCCGACGCGGTGCAGGTGATGCAGATACCCACGCGTGAAATGACGGCAGGTGTAGCAGCCGCATTGCTCGTCGAGCGGGCGCAGCGAGTTCTTGTGCGTCGCGTTGCGGATCTTGATGTCGCCGAAACGCGTGAACAGCCAGCCGTTGCGCGCGTTGCGGGTCGGCATCACGCAGTCGAACATGTCGACGCCCGCCGCGACGCCCGCCACGAGGTCTTCCGGCGTGCCGACGCCCATCAGGTAGTGCGGCTTGTCGGCGGGCAGCTTCGGGGCGATGTGATTCAGCACGCGCATCATGTCTTCCTTCGGCTCGCCGACGGACAGCCCGCCGATCGCGAGGCCGTGGAAACCGATTTCCGACAAACCAGCCAGCGATTCGTCGCGCAAATCTTCGAACATGCCGCCCTGGACGATGCCGAAGAGGGCATTCGGATTGCCGAGCCGGTTGAATTCGTCGATCGAGCGCTTCGCCCAGCGCATCGACATGCGCATCGAATCGGCGGCGTCCTGATGCGATGTGGGCACGCCGTTGGTCGCGTACGGCGTGCATTCGTCGAACTGCATCACGATGTCCGAGTTCAGCACCTTCTGGATCTGCATCGACACTTCGGGCGACAGGAACAGCTTGTCGCCGTTGATCGGCGACGCGAACGTGACGCCATCTTCAGTGATCTTGCGGAGATCGCCGAGCGAAAAGACCTGGAAGCCGCCCGAATCGGTGAGAATCGGCCGTTTCCAGCCCATGAAGCCGTGCAGGCCGCCGTGCGCGCCGATCGTTTCGAGGCCGGGGCGCAGCCACAGGTGGAACGTGTTGCCGAGGATGATCTGCGCGTGGATTTCTTCGAGCTCGCGCGGCTGGATCGCCTTGACCGTGCCGTACGTGCCCACGGGCTGAAAGATTGGTGTTTCGACCACGCCGTGATTGAGCGTCAGACGGCCGCGGCGCGCCTGGCCGTCGGTTTTGAGCAGCTCGAATTTCAGGCCGTTGTCGGGGCGGACGTGGTCGCCGAGATAGGCGCCGTGGTTATGACCTTCGGTCATCGATGAACTCCGTATGCAGACCGGAAAACAGTCCGGCGCAATTGATGGACGCTGCCGGACGGCGCCGGCGGCGAGTGAGGGATTATGCGTTAAGCGCGTCGTCGTTGCGCGTGAGCAGCATCGCGTCGCCGTAGCTGAAAAAGCGGTAGCGCTCGTCGATCGCATGCCGGTAGGCCGCGCGAATCGTCTCGATGCCCGCGAACGCCGACACCAGCATCAGCAGCGTCGACTTCGGCAGATGGAAATTCGTCACCAGCCGGTCGACCACGCGAAAGTGATAGCCCGGCGTGATGAAAATATCCGTTTCGGCGCTGGCCGCGGCAAGCGGCCGTCCTGCCTGTTCGGCGTCGCGCGCGGCCGCTTCGAGCGCGCGCATCGACGTCGTGCCCACCGCAATTACGCGGTTGCCGCGCGCCTTGGTCGCCGCGATCCTGTCGACCAGCGACTGCGGCAGCTGATACCACTCGCTGTGCATCTTGTGCTCGGCGATGTTCTCGACGCGCACCGGCTGGAACGTGCCCGCGCCGACGTGCAGCGTGAGCGTCGCGCGTTCGACGCCTTTTTCATCGAGCCGCGCGAAGATCGAATCGTCGAAATGCAGGCCCGCCGTGGGTGCCGCGACGGCGCCCGGATTCTGCGCGTAGACCGTTTGATAGCGCGTTTCGTCGAATGCGTCGGGGTCGTGCTCGATATACGGCGGCAGCGGCAGACGGCCGAACTGCTCGATCAGGGTCAGGCAGTCGTCGGGGAAATGCAGCGTATAGAACGGCTCGACGCGCTCGCCTACGGTCACGTCGAACGCATCGGCGAGTCGCAGCACGGTGCCCGCGCCCGGGCTCTTGCTCGCGCGAATCTGCGCGAGGGCCGTGCGCTCGCCCGTCAGACGCTCGACCAGCACTTCGATCTTGCCGCCACTGGCCTTCTGGCCGAGGAAGCGCGCCTTCAACACTTTGGTATCGTTGAACACCAGCAGATCGCCGGACTCGATGCAGTCTGGCAGTTCGGCAAAGCGGCGGTCTTTGAACGACGCGGGCGTCGTCTGTCCGTTGACTTCGAGCAGACGGCTGGCGCTGCGCTCGGGCAGCGCGACTTGTGCGATCAGCTCGGGCGGCAGATCGAAATCGAAATCGGAAAGCGTGAACATGCGGATCTGAGGCGGTCTTGATGCGGTACTGATTCTGGTACGGCTTGTGGTTCGGCTTGTGGTGCAAGCGCAGGAGCGCCGCCCGCAGGAAGCGAAACTCGAACGCTGTCGGCTTCGACAGCGCCCGTCGAGCGGCTATGATTGCGGGACATTGCCGCGGCGGCCACGCCTGAGCGCCCGACGGGCGCGCACTGGCCGCAAAACGTCTAAAGCCCCTATTGTACTTGCGAAGCGACTCATGCCTTTGTCCGACACCCGTTCACCCCTCGATACCGACGACGACAGCGCCCCGAAAAAGCGCCGCGCCGCGCGGAGCAAGGCGGACGCGGACGTGAGCGGCGCGCCGGGTCCATCGGAATCGCCGGACGCGCCCGCCGCGAAGAAGCCGGCGGCGAAAAAGGCGACAGTCGCCAAAACGGCCGACAAGCTCGCCAAACTCGGTCTCACGCGCGACATCGACCTGGTGCTGCATCTGCCCATGCGCTACGAGGACGAAACCTCGCTGACGCCCATCGGTGAGTTGTTGCCGGGCGGCATCGCGCAGACGGAAGGCGTCGTGTACGACAACGAGATCGCGTATCGCCCGCGCCGTCAGTTGCTGGTGAAAATGCGCGACGACGCCGGCGACGAACTGATCCTGCGCTTCCTGAATTTTTACGGCTCGCAGGTGAAGCAGATGTCGGTCGGCGTGCGGCTGCGCGTGCGCGGCGACGTGCGCGGCGGCTTCTTCGGCATGGAGATGGTGCATCCGGCCGTGCGTGTCGTCGATGACGACACGCCGCTGCCGCAGGCGCTCACACCTGTGTACCCGAGCACGGCGGGCGTGTCGCAGGCTTATTTGCGCAAGGCGATCGACAACGCGCTGGCGCGCACGTCGCTGCCGGAGTTGCTGCCCGAGCCCGTCTCGCAGCAGTATCTGAAGCCGCTCGACGTGCCGCCGCTGATGGACGCCGTGCGCACGCTGCATCATCCCAATTCGCATTCCGACGAAACGGCGCTGATCGACGGGACGCATCCCGCGTGGACGCGCATCAAGTTCGAGGAATTGCTCGCGCAGCAGTTGTCGCTCAAGCGCGCGCACGAAGAGCGCCGCACGCGCGCCGCGCCCGTGATGCCGCATGCCGCGCCGACCAATGAAGCATCGCTGGTCACGCGTCTTTTGAAGGCGCTGCCGTTCTCGCTGACGGGCGCGCAGCAACGCGTTTGCGGCGAGATCGCGCACGATCTGACGCAGCCGCATCCGATGCAGCGTCTGTTGCAGGGCGACGTCGGCAGCGGCAAGACCATCGTGGCCGCGCTGGCCGCCGCGCAGGCCATCGACGCCGGATATCAGGCCGCGATGATGGCGCCGACCGAAATCCTCGCCGAACAGCACGCGCGCAAGCTGCGCGGCTGGCTGGAGCCGCTCGGCGTGACAGTCGCGTGGCTCGCGGGCAG
>BBSL01000062.1 GCA_001319865.1 Burkholderia sp. E7m39
AAGCGCAGCGCGCTCGAAGCCGCGGCGCTCGGCACCGCGCAACTCGTGATCGGCACGCACGCGATCATTCAGGACGCTGTCGAATTCGCGCGGCTTGGCCTCGTGATCGTCGACGAACAGCATCGCTTTGGCGTCGCGCAACGGCTCGCGCTGCGCGCCAAGGCGCAAAACGCCGCCGACGGCGCGCGCGACTTTCAGCCGCATCAACTGATGATGTCGGCCACGCCAATCCCCCGCACGCTCGCGATGACGTACTACGCCGACCTCGATGTCTCGACCATCGACGAACTGCCGCCCGGCCGCACGCCGATTTTGACCAAGCTCGTCTCCGACGCGCGCCGCGACGAAGTGATCGGCCGCGTGCGCGAGGCGGCGCTGACGGGGCGCCAGGTGTACTGGGTCTGTCCGCTGATCGAGGAAAGCGAGACGCTGCAACTGCAGACGGCCGTCGAAACCTATGAAACGCTGGTCGCCGCGCTGCCGGAACTGAAGGTCGGGCTCGTGCACGGGCGGCTCACGCCCGTCGAGAAAGCCACCGTGATGGACGCGTTCAGCCGCAACGAAGTGCAGCTGCTGGTCGCGACGACGGTGATCGAAGTGGGCGTCGACGTGCCGAACGCGTCGCTGATGGTGATCGAGCATGCGGAGCGCTTTGGCCTCGCGCAGTTGCACCAGTTGCGCGGGCGCGTGGGGCGCGGCAGTGCGGCGTCGGTGTGCGTGCTGCTGTACACCGGGCCGCTGTCGATGACGGCGCGCGCCCGCCTGCAAACCATGCGCGAAACCACCGACGGCTTCGAGATCGCCCGGCGCGACCTCGAAATCCGCGGTCCCGGCGAGTTTCTCGGCGCGCGGCAGTCGGGCGCTGCGATGCTGCGTTTCGCGGACCTCGAAAACGACGGCTGGCTGATCGAGCCGGCGCGCGAGGCGGCGGGGACGCTGCTCGCGCAGTACCCGAACGTCGTCACGCAACATCTTCTGCGCTGGCTGAACACGCGCGAACAGTACCTGAAGGCGTAGCGAAGCGCGGCGCATGGAAGCGTTTCCGCGCCGCACAACGCCTGATAGGGCTTGATGGTTGGCGAATTGGCCCCATAGGTGTATAACAGAAACCTATCGAATCTATCGCCCTGATTGGTCCCCAATGACCCTCACAGAACTGAAATATATTGTCGCGGTGGCGCGCGAGCGCCATTTCGGCCGCGCGGCAGAAGCCTGTTTCGTGAGCCAGCCGACGTTGTCGGTCGCGATCAAAAAGCTCGAAGACGAGCTGAACGTGCAGATTTTCGAACGCGGCACGAGCGAAGTCAGCGTCACGCCGATCGGCGAGCAGATCGTTACGCAGGCGCAGCGGGTGCTCGAACAGACGCTCGCCATCAAGGAAATCGCCAAGCAGGGCAAAGACCCGCTCGTCGGGCCGCTGCGTCTGGGCGTGATCTACACGATCGGGCCGTATCTGCTGCCCACGCTCGTCAAGCAGATGATCAAGCGCGTCCCGCAGATGCCGCTGATGCTGCAGGAAAACTACACGCTCAAGCTGATCGAACTGCTCAAGCAGGGCGAAATCGACGTCGCGATCATGGCGCTGCCGTTTCCCGAAACGGGCCTGATGCTGCGCCCGCTCTACGACGAGCCGTTCGTCGTCGCGCTGCCGTCGGGTCACGCCTGGGAGTCGCGCAACAAGATCGATCCGGGTGATCTGAAGCAGGAAACCATGCTGTTGCTCGGCAGCGGCCATTGCTTCCGCGATCACGTGCTCGGCGTGTGTCCCGAATTGATGCGCTTTTCGCAGAATGCCGACGGCATTCAGAAGACGTTCGAAGGCTCGTCGCTGGAAACGATCCGGCACATGGTCGCAAGCGGCGTCGGCATCACGGTGCTGCCGCGCATGTCGGTGCACGAAGTGAAGCCGCACGCGGGCGGCGTCGATTCAGGGCTGCTCAGCTACGTGCCGTTCGACGAACCCGTGCCGGATCGCCGCGTCGTGCTGGCCTGGCGCAAGAGCTTCACGCGAATGCCCGCCATCGACGCAATCTGCGATGCGATCGCCGCCTGCGATCTGCCGGGCGTGAGGAAGCTCGATCTTCCCGCGGCCGTCAACTGACAGCCTAGCGAATCGCGGCGCGCGGCCTTCGAGGCTGCCGCCGCGCCGCCACTCGCGGCGTTTCAGACCGACGCCGAGTCAAAAAGCTATCGAATTAATAAAATCAATCAAATCGCTTGATTCGATAGTTTTTAATAAGATTTCCTCCACGGATTACCGAGATCCGACACAACTACCGGAGGAAGTCATGCAGCCATCCACGTCGCAGCTGGTCCCGTCTGTTCCCGCTTCGTCGCAGCTAGCCGCATCCGCCAGCCACGCCGCGTCCAGCTTCCGGACCGTCGCGTTTGCGCTGCTCGTCGACCGCGCGCTGGCCGCCTGATCGTCTGGAAGGCACTGCAGGTTTCTTCTCATCCGAATTCGCCAGGACCGTTCACGGAGAACAGATATGTCTGAACGCAATCTCACGAGCGCCGCGGGCGCACCCGTCGCCGACAACCAGAACTCATTGACGGCTGGCCCGCGCGGCCCCGTCGCGCTGCAAGACGTGTGGCTGATCGAAAAGCTCGCGCACTTCGATCGCGAAGTGATTCCCGAGCGCCGTGTTCACGCGAAGGGCTCGGGCGCGTTCGGCACGCTCACGGTGACGCACGACGTCTCGCGCTACACGAAAGCCAAAGTGTTCTCGCAAGTCGGCAAGGAAACGCCGCTTTTCATGCGCTTTTCGACGGTGGCGGGCGAGCGCGGCGCCGCCGACGCCGAGCGCGACGTGCGCGGCTTCTCGATCAAGTTCTACACGGAAGAGGGCAATTGGGACGTGGTCGGCAACAACACGCCGGTGTTCTTTATCCGTGATCCGCTGAAGTTCCCCGACTTCATCCATACGCAAAAGCGTGATCCCTACACGAACATGCGCAGCGCGACGAACGCGTGGGATTTCTTCGCGCATCATCCGGAGTCGCTGCATCAGGTGACGATTCTGATGAGCGATCGCGGTATTCCGAAGAATTTTCGACAGATGCACGGCTTCGGCTCGCATACGTTCTCGTTCATCAACGCAAACAACGAGCGTTTCTGGGTGAAATTCCACTTCAAGTCGATGCAGGGCATCGAGAATTACACCGATGCAGAAGCCGCGCAAGTGGTGGCGAGCGATCGCGAAAGCGCGCAACGCGATCTGCTCGGATCGATCGACAGCGGCAATTTCCCGAAGTGGCGCTTCCAGATCCAGGTGATGCCAGAACAAGAGGCCGCGACGTATCGCTATAACCCGTTCGACGTCACGAAGGTGTGGCCGTACAAGGACTATCCGCTGATCGATGTGGGTGTGATCGAGCTGAACCGCAACGCGCAGAACTACTTCGCGGATGTCGAGCAGGCCGCGTTCACGCCGGCCAACGTGGTGCCGGGCATCGGCTTCTCGCCGGACCGTCTGTTGCAGGGCCGCCTGTTTTCGTACGGCGACACGCAGCGCTACCGGCTCGGTGTCAACCATCACCTGATTCCCGTGAATGCGTCGCGCGCGCCAAACGTGCGATCGTTCCATCGCGACGGCGGCATGCGCACCGACGGCAACCTCGGCGGCAACGTGAACTACGAGCCGAACCGCTTCGGCGACTTCGCGCAGGACCGCAACGCGATGGAGCCGCCGCTTGCGGCGGGCAATGTCGATCACTACAACCATCGCGAGGACGACGACTACTACAGCCAGCCGGCCGCGTTGTTCCGGCTCTTCGATGACGCGCAACGCGAGCGCCTGTTCGGCAACATCGCGCGTTCGATCGAAGGCGTGCCCGCCGATATCGTCGCGCGTCAGGTCGAGCATTTCCGCAAGATCGACCCGGCGTACGCGCAGGGCGTGATTGCGGCGATCGAGACGCTGGCGCAAGCGAAGGCGAAATGAGGTAGCGGCGGCGCGCAACGGCGCTGCCTGCTTGGTACCAGATTGTTACGAGATTGGCACGAGATGAGGACGAGACCTCGCGCGCGTTCATGCGTGAGCTGTCGTCCGCAAAGGAGAAAGATGATGAAGCGCGCAATGAGAAACCAGGCAAGCAGCGTCGCTCAACCGATGCATAGCCCGATGCTGTTCCAGAAGTTCGCGGGCCTCGCGATGCTCGGCAGCGGCTATGTGGTGATCGTCGCGAGTCTGCTGCACGCGATTCACGGCTAACGCACGTGGCGCATGGCCATGCGCGACCGCGAACGCACGTGAGGCGAGGCATGGGGTCACGCGAACGCCTCAGGTTTCCAGGCTAAACTGGCGGGCGTTCGAGCGTTCAGGGATTGCACACGCGCAACTCCAGGCATGCAGACCGGTTCGTATCACTCTTAACGGGAGTCATCATGGCCAAGAAAGAAGCCGTACCGCACGTCAACATTGGGATCAGCGACAAGGATCGTAAGAAGATCGCAGAAGGACTGTCGCGCCTTCTCGCTGACACGTACACCCTCTATCTGAAGACCCACAATTTCCACTGGAACGTGACGGGTCCGATGTTCAACACGCTGCATCTGATGTTCGAGACGCAGTACACGGAGCTGGCGATGGCCGTCGATCTGATCGCCGAGCGCATTCGCGCGCTGGGTGTCGCGGCGCCGGGCAGCTACAAGGAATTCGCGAAGCTGTCGTCGATCGCCGAAGCGGACGGCGTGCCCGCCGCCGAAGACATGATCCGCCAGCTGGTGGAAGGCCAGGAAGCCGTCGTGCGCACTGCGCGCGCGATCTTCCCGGTGACGGACGCCGCGCACGACGAGCCGACGGCCGACCTGCTGACGCAGCGCATGCAGACGCACGAAAAGAACGCGTGGATGCTGCGTTCGATGCTCGCGTGAGCGATTTCGGGGCAGCGTCTCAAGCTGCCGCGATGCCGTATCGAAGGCCCGACCGGTGAACGCCTGTCGGGCTTTTCATTTTTGCCTGCGCGGTTGAGCGGGACTGCCGCGCGCGCTGCTCTAAAATATCGGGATCATCTCTCTGCGTTGCCCCGACATGTTCGCCCGACTCCCGCTCTTTCTGCGCCTTGTCCGCATGGACAAGCCGATTGGCAGCCTTCTGCTGCTGTGGCCGACGCTCAACGCGTTGTGGATCGCCTCGAATGGTCATCCATCGCCGTCGCTGCTGTTGATCTTCGTGATCGGCACCGTGCTGATGCGTTCGGCGGGCTGCGCGATCAACGACTACGCGGACCGCGATTTCGACCGCTATGTGAAGCGCACCGAGAACCGGCCGATCACCTCGGGCAAGATCAAGGCGTGGGAAGCGGTGGCGCTGGCGGCGGGGCTGTCGCTGATCGCGTTCCTGCTGATCCTTCCGCTCAATGCGCTGACGAAGGAGTTGTCCGTGGCTGCGCTGTTCGTCGCGGGCACGTATCCGTTCACGAAGCGCTTCTTTGCGATTCCGCAGGCGTATCTCGGCATCGCGTTCGGCTTCGGCATTCCGATGGCATTTGCCGCGATACAAAACCAGGTGCCGCTGCTCGCATGGGTGATGCTGGTTGCGAACGTGTTCTGGTCGGTTGCGTACGACACCGAATACGCAATGGTCGACCGCGACGACGACATCAAGATCGGCATCCGCACGTCCGCGCTGACATTCGGCCGCTACGACGTGCTGGCAATCATGCTCTGCTATGCGGCCACGCTCGGTATCTATGTGGGTATCGGCGTCGTGCTCGGCTACGGCGTGTTGTACTGGATCGGGCTGGCAGCCGCGGCCGGCTGCGCCGTCTATCACTACACGCTCATCAAGGACCGCGAGCGCATGCCCTGTTTCGCAGCGTTCCGGCATAACAACTGGCTGGGCGGCGCGCTGTTCGCGGGCATCGCCGCGCATTACGCAGCGCAGGCTTTCTGATACGTTTTTCACGGGACGAGGCGGGCGCAGCGCCGGCTTCGTCACGCATCCAACCGGCTCGCGGTATCACTGCTTGCCGAATTCCTCGCCCATTTCCCGCGCGCGCGCATCGGCAGCCAGCGCGCCGCGCACGATGGCGTCCTTCACGCCGTGTGCTTCGAACGCCGCGAGCGCCGCAGCCGTCGTGCCGCCCTTCGATGTCACGCGCTCGCGCAGCACGCTGGCCGGTTCGCCCGATTGCGCCGCGAGCTGCGCCGCGCCCGTGAATGTCGCGACGGCAAGCGCGCGGCCTTGCTCGTCGTCCATGCCGAGCTGACGCGCCGCTTCCTGCATGGCCTCGATGAAGTAGAACACGTAGGCCGGGCCGCTGCCGGAGATGGCGGTGACGGCGTCGATCTTCGCTTCGTCGTCAAACCAGACGGTTTGCCCGACGGCACCGAGCACTTGCGACGCGAGTTCGCGTCCCGCCGCGTCGACGCCGCCCAGCGCGACGAGCCCTGTCACGCCCATGCCGATCAACGCGGGCGTGTTCGGCATGGTGCGCACGACGCGCGCATGGCCGCCGAGCCAGCGCGTGAGGTCCGCGCCGCGAATACCCGCAACGATGCTGATGACCAGCTGCGATGCCGACAGATGCGGCGCGAGCGCTGCCGCGACGTCCTTTACGACCTGCGGCTTCACCGCGAGCACGACCGCGTCGAACGATTGCAAGGTTGCGTCCGCCGCGGCACCCGTGCTGATGCCGAACTGCGTCTCGCTGCGCTTGCGAGCCTCTTCGTTGGGGTCGATTGCGCGAATGTCCGACGCCGCGACGCCGCGCTTGATCAGACCGCCGATGAGGGCAGCAGCCATGTTGCCACCGCCGATGAAGGCAATTTTCATGATGTTCGGAGAGTTCAGTGAGAGTAATCGCGGGCGCCAAAAATGGCCGTGCCGACGCGCACGATGGTCGCGCCTTCGAGCACGGCCGCTTCCAGATCGCCCGACATGCCCATCGACAACGTGTCGAGTTCGAGGCCTTCCGAGCGCAGCTTGTCGAACAGTTCGCGTAATGCCCGGTGCGGCACGCGCTGCTGCTCGACGTCGCCCTCCGGTTCGGGAATCGCCATCAGCCCGCGCAAACGCAGCTTCGGCAAGGCGGCAATGTCGCGCGCAATGCCGACGGCTTCGTCAGGCATGACGCCGCTCTTCGAGCTTTCACCGCTGATGTTGACCTGCAGGCAGACGTTGAGCGGGGGCAGCGCATCGGGACGCTGTTCCGACAAACGTTGTGCGATCTTCAGACGATCGACGGAATGCACCCAGTCGAAATTTTCTGCAACGGGACGCGTCTTGTTCGATTGCAGCGGCCCGATGAAATGCCATTCGAGCGACGCGCGTAAATCGGACAGCGCCGCGATCTTGGTCAAGCTTTCCTGCACGTAGTTTTCGCCGAACATGCGCTGGCCTGCCGCATGCGCGGCGCGGATGTCTTCGGCCGGAAAGGTCTTGGATACGGCCAGCAGCGCCACGGATCGCGAATCGCGGCCCGCGACCTGCGCTGCGAGGGCGATGCGCTGATGCACTGCGTCGAGATTGTGAGCGAGGTCAGGCATGAAGCGTTGATTACCGGTTCAAGAGCGATGAACCGGATTATACGGACGTCGTTCGCGCGTCACGACCTGGCCGGATGGCCAGGTTGCGTGCGATTGTCCAGCAAGCGATGCTCCCGTCAGGACGCGAGCATGTGCTCGACGAGCTCGACCCAATGCACGACAGGCGTGGAGGTGCCGCTTTGCAGATGCGCAATACAACCCACATTCGCGGATACGATGATCTGCGGCTCCTGTGCCTTCAACTTTTCCAGCTTCTGGTTGCGCAAAGCGTACGAAAGCGCGGGCTGCGTGAGCGAATAGGTGCCCGCGGAGCCACAGCACAGATGGCTGTCAGCGGGCAGTCTCACCTCGATGCCGAGCGCCGTCAGCAAATGCTCGACCTTGCCGCGAATCTGCTGGCCATGCTGCAGCGTGCAGGGCGGGTGATAGGCGACGGTATGCACAGCGCGGCGGCGCGTGAGCGGCGTCAGCGCCTCCTCGAATTCCGGCAGGATTTCGCTGATGTCGCGCGTCAGTTCAACAATGCGTTTCGCTTTTTCCGCGTACGCCGGGTCGTTGCGCAACAGGTGCGCGTACTCCTTCACGGTCGCACCGCAGCCGGACGCGTTCATCACGATCGCTTCGACGCCCTGTTCGACATGCGGCCACCATGCGTCGATGTTGTGCCGCACATCGTCGAGCGCCTCGTCGTTGTAGCCCAGGTGCAGCCGGATCGCGCCGCAACAGCCCGCTTCCGGCGCGATGACCGTCTGGATGCCCAGCGCGTCCAGCACGCGCGCCGTCGCGATATTGACGTTCGGCATC
This sequence comes from Burkholderia sp. E7m39, assembly GCA_001319865.1. Classification (GTDB taxonomy): domain Bacteria; phylum Pseudomonadota; class Gammaproteobacteria; order Burkholderiales; family Burkholderiaceae; genus Paraburkholderia; species Paraburkholderia bengalensis. The sequence goes on from BBSL01000062.1 coordinate 8,297, forward strand.
ATCGAGGGCTGCACGCAACCGGCCAGCATCAGCATCTTGCGCGGATGCGTGCGCGTGGGCCATTCGAGCTGGCGCTGGCGTTGCGGCACCTTGTCACGCAGCTTCTTCGGCAGCAGCGGACGAAAGTGCTGACCAAGCCGCATCGCAGGCGTGAACAGCGTGCTGTTCGGCACGAAGCTCGCCAGTATGCGGCGCATCAGACGCTGGCCGAACGGGCGCGGCACTTTCTCTTCGGTGAGCTTGCGGCCGATTTCGACCAGCCGGCCGTATTGCACGCCCGACGGGCACGTCGATTCGCAATTGCGGCACGTGAGGCAACGGTCAAGGTGCAACTGCGTGCTGCGCGTGACTTGCGTGCCTTCCACCATCTGCTTGATCAGATAAATGCGCCCGCGCGGACCGTCCAGTTCGTCGCCGAGCAATTGATACGTCGGGCAGGTGGCCGTGCAAAAGCCGCAATGCACGCATTTGCGCAGGATGGCGTCGGCTTCGTCACCTTCGGGGGTGTTGCGGATGAAGTCGGCGAGATTGGTTTGCATCGCGCGCTCAGAAGTCGGGGTACAGGCGGCCGCGGTTGAAGATGCGCGCCGGGTCAAAGGCGGCTTTGAGGCCGCGGTGAATCTTCATCAACGGAGTGGGCAGCGGGGTGAAGACGCCTGCGCCGCGGTCGTAGCCGAGCCCGGTGCGGAAAATGGTTGCGTGGCCGCCCGCCTGCTTCGCGCTGATGCGCACGGTCTGCGCGTCGGCGTCGGTGATCCACCAGCGTTGCGCACCGCCCCATTCCATCAGTTGCGCGCCGGGCAGTTGCAGCGGCTCGGTGATGGTCGGCAGCGCGAGACGCCACAGCGCGGACTTCGGTCCGATCGCGGCGAAGAACGGATCGGTCTGCTCGCGCAGGCCTGCCCAGAAGCGTTCGGCTTCGACGGCATCCACCACCTCGCCGCCGAGCGATGTGCGTGCGGATTTGACGGCTGCTTCGGCGCCGCCCAGCCGCACGGCCAGCGTTCCGTTGCGCCATGCGCTGCCTGTGATCGGCAGCGGGCGGCCACCCCATTCGTTGAGCTTGCGGACGGCATCGGTGCCGTTCATATCGAACTTCAGCGTCGCTTCGGCCTTGGGACGCGGCAGCACCTTGACGGACAACTCGAGAATCAGCCCAAGCGTTCCGAGAGAACCGGCCATCAGACGGGAAACGTCGTAGCCGGCAACGTTCTTCACGACCTGTCCGCCGAAATGCAGAACTTGGCCCTGACCGTTCATGACGACCGCGCCGAGCACGAAGTCGCGTGGCGCGCCGGCTGAATGGCGACGCGGACCGGCGATGCCGGCCGCGATGCAACCGCCGAGCGTCGCTTGCGGGCCGAAATGAGGCGGCTCGAACGCGAGCATCTGTTCGTGTTCGGCGAGTGCCGCTTCGATTTCGAGGAGCGGCGTGCCGGCGCGCGCGGTGATGACGAGCTCGGCGGGATCGTACGCAATGATGCCGCGATGCGCGCGCGTGTCGAGGATCTCACCCTGCAATGACTGGCCGTACCAGTCCTTCGTGCCGCCACCCCGGATGCGGATCGGCTGCTCCGCGGCTGTGGCCCCGCGAACCCGTTCCGACCACGCGGCGACGATGTCGTCCTCTTTCATGGTGCGTTGCTTCGTTGTAGTGCTTTCGATTGTACCGGCGGAAGCCGCGCTGGCAACCCGGTTCCGACCCGTATCAAACGGATTGCGTTTTATGCGCTTCGGCGATGCGTGTTTCGCAGCTGAAAGCGGGCGTACATGTGACCGGCTGCTCCGCCTAGGGCGCGCGCTGCCGGTTTGAGCCGGATCGGCTCATCCCTGCAGCAGCGCGGGCGCTCAAAAACGCGGCAGTTCGGGATGCGGCAGCAGTCCGCCGCGCACATGCATCTTGCCGTACTCGGCGCAACGCGCCCGGGTTGGAATGCCCTTGTCGGGATTGAGCAGCCGGGCGGGATCGAACGCACGCTTCACCGCGTGAAACGCGTCGCGCTCCTCCGGCGAGAACTGCACGCACATCGAATTGATCTTTTCGATGCCCACGCCGTGTTCGCCCGTCACCGTCCCGCCCAGCTCGACGCATGTTTCGAGGATGTCGCAGCCGAAAGCCTCCGCGCGGTGCCACTCGTCGAGATCGTTGCCATTGAAGAGGATCAGCGGATGCATGTTGCCGTCGCCGGCGTGAAACACGTTGATGCAGCGCAGGTTGTACTTCTGCTCCATCTCCTCGATGCGCGCGAGCAGCGGCCCGATGCTGCGGCGCGGCACCGTGCCGTCCATGCAGTAATAGTCGGGGGAAATGCGGCCGGCAGCCGGAAACGCGTTCTTGCGGCCCGACCAGAAGCGCAGGCGCTCGGCTTCCGTGCGCGAAATCTGGATGCGCGTCGCGCCATGCTCACGCAACACAGCCGTCATCCGCACGATTTCCTCGCTGACCTCTTCAGGCGTGCCATCGGACTCGCACAGCAGAATCGCGGCGGCATCCAGGTCGTAGCCCGCGTTGACGAATTCTTCGACGGCGCGCGTGGCGGGCTTGTCCATCATTTCGAGACCAGCGGGGATGATGCCCGATGCGATGATGCCCGCGACGGCGTCGCCGCCTTTCACGACGTCGTCGAAGCTGGCCATGATGACCTGCGCGGCCTGCGGCTTCGGAATCAGCTTGACGGTGACTTCCGTCACGATCGCGAACATGCCTTCGCTGCCGATCATGACGGCGAGCAGATCGAGGCCGGGGGCGTCGGGGCTCAGCGAGCCGAATTCGACGATTTCGCCTTCCATCGTGATTGCCCGCACGCGCATCACGTTATGCACCGTGAGGCCGTATTTGAGGCAGTGCACGCCGCCCGAATTTTCCGCGACATTGCCGCCGATCGTGCAGGCGATCTGCGACGACGGGTCGGGCGCGTAATAGAGCCCGTAAGGCGCAGCCGCTTCCGATATCGACAGGTTGCGCACGCCGGGCTGGACGGTGGCCGTGCGCGCATACGGGTCGACTTCGATGATCTTGCGAAAGCGCGCGAGCGACACGACCACGCCGTGCCGGATCGGCATCGCGCCGCCCGACAGGCTTGTGCCCGCGCCGCGCGGCACGATGGGCACATTCAGCCGGTGGCAGATCTGCACGATGCGCTGCACCTGCGATTCGGTTTCCGGCAGCGCGACAGCCAGCGGCAGTCGACGGTATGCGGCGAGGCCGTCGCATTCGTACGCGACGGTATCTTCCTCGCGAAACAGAAGGCAGTGCGTCGGCAGCACGGCCATCAGCGCTTGCACGACTTCGCGCTGACGTTGCGCGAGCATCTCGGGCGACAGTTCAGGCGTCAACTCAGGGGACAGCTCGCCGGGTGCGTTCATGGAATGTCTCCTCCTCGGATGGCCGCGCGCGTCGTTGCGCCGCGCGGCCGGACCTGCTGTTAGGCTAGGCCGCCCACGTAAAAATCTTGCCGGGGTTCATCAGGTTGCGCGGGTCGAGTGAGCGTTTGATGGAGCGCATCACGTCGACCGCCACGGGCCCGTGTTCTTCGAGCAGAAAGCCCATCTTGTGCAAGCCGACGCCGTGCTCGCCCGTGCAGGTGCCGTCCATGCGCAGCGCGCGCTGCACGATACGATGGTTCAGCCGCTCCGCTTCTTCAAGCTCTTCTGGCTTGTTCGGGTCGATCAACATGGCGACGTGGAAGTTGCCGTCGCCGACATGCCCGACGATCGGGCAGGGCAGCGGCGAGCGCTTCAGGTCTTCTTCCGTTTCGACCACGCATTCGGCAAGTCGCGAAATCGGCACACAGACATCCGTGGTCACGGCGCGGCTGCCGGGTTTCAGCTGCAGCATCGCGAAGTAGGCGCTGTGCCGCGCATTCCACAGACGGCTGCGGTCTTCCGGGCGCGTCGCCCATTCGAAGTCTTCGCCCTTGTTCTGCGCGGCGATTTCCTGCACGAGTTCGGCCTGCTCCTTCACACCCGCTTCCGTGCCATGAAACTCGAAGAACAGCGTGGGCGCTTCGCGCAGTGTCAGGTTCGAATGCCGGTTGATCGAGCGCACGGCGAGCGAATCGACGAATTCGACGCGCGCGATGGGCACGCCAATTTGAATGGTTTCGATCACGGCGCGCACGGCGTCGCCCATCGATGGGAAAGCGCAAACGGCCGCCGACACGGCTTCGGGCTGCGGATACAGCCGCACGGTGATTTCGGTGATCACGCCCAGCGTGCCTTCCGAACCGACGAAAAGCCGCGTGAGGTCATAACCCGCCGACGATTTGCGCGCGCGCGTGCCCGTCTGGATCACGCGGCCATCGGCGAGCACTACGGTCAGGCCCAGCACGTTTTCGCGCATCGTGCCGTAGCGCACGGCGTTCGTGCCCGAGGCGCGCGTCGCCGACATGCCGCCGATGCTCGCGTCCGCGCCCGGATCGATCGGGAAAAAGAGGCCGGTGTCGCGCAGCGCTTCATTCAGTTGCTTGCGCGAAATGCCGGGCTCGACGGTGACGGTCAGATCTTCCGCGTTGATCGACAGCACGCGGTTCATGGCGGAAAGATCGATCGACACGCCGCCTTGCACGGCGAGCAGATGGCCTTCGAGCGAGGAGCCATTGCCGTACGGAATGATGGGCACGTCGTATTGGCCGCACAGTTTGACGATGGCTTGGACGTCTTCCGTGCTGTTCGCAAAGACGACGGCGTCGGGCAATTGCGGATCAAATGGAGACTCGTCGCGGCCGTGATGCGTTCGGACAGCTTCGGAAGTGCATACGCGTTCGCCGAATGCCGACTTCAGCGCATTGAGAAGTTCTGCAGGAAAAGGGCGGCGCACGGGGGCCGGCGGCACGGGATGGTTCACCTGCGTCTCCTGATGGCGAATGTTCTGATGGTTGTTGACCATTTTACGCCGATCGTCCGGCGGCGCGGGGTCAGGCGCGCAGGCGGGCGTGGCGCCCGCGAGCACGACGTCCCGCAACTTTATAATGAGACGATGCTGTACGGCATCCCGCCGGATCGATGCATCGCGAACCAGTACGAGGACACGGACATCATGGGCAACCGCTTAAGCAAGATCGCGACGCGCACGGGCGACGACGGCACCACGGGCCTTGGCGATGGCAGCCGCGTGCGAAAGGACGATGCGCGTATTGCCGCGATCGGCGACGTTGACGAGCTGAACTCGAATATCGGCGTGCTGCTGTGCGAACCGTTGCCCGACGACGTGCGCGCGGCGCTGACAGCGATTCAGCACGATCTGTTCGATCTGGGCGGCGAGCTGTGCATTCCCGGCCATTCGATGATCGCGGATACGCATCTGGCGCAGCTCGACGCCTGGCTCGCCGAATACAACGCAACGCTGCCGCCGCTCAAGGAGTTCATTTTGCCGGCGGGCACGCGAGCGGCCTCGCTTGCGCATGTGTGCCGGACCGTTTGCCGCCGTGCGGAGCGCGCAATCGTCGCGCTCGGCGCTGTTGACGCGATCAACGATGCGCCGCGACGCTATGTGAACCGCTTATCCGATTTGCTGTTCGTGCTGGCGCGCGTGCTGAACCGCGTGGACGGCGGCAGCGACGTGCTGTGGCGCCACGATCGCGGCGCGAACGGCTAACGCAACGAATAGCGACGTTTCATACAACCGCCTAACCGATCGCCAGCGTGACGGGCTTGCCGATGCGGCTCATCATTTCGACGAGCGTATCGATGGTGAACTTGGCTGTTTTCTTGTTGACGACGTCAGACACGCGCGGGCGCGACACCATCAGGATTTCCGCCGCCTCGGACTGCTTCAGATGGTGCTGCTCGATCCACGTGGACAGCTCCGTCATCAGCTGTTCCTTGAGCAGGCGTGTGTCGTTGATCTGTTTCTGCGACACGGCGTGCAGACGCTTTGCTTCGTCTGCGGGAAAGCCGAGTTCGACAAACAGATTCGCACCCGGCTTTGTTACGCGACGGATCTTCGTGTCGATCGTCCTGGTCATGCTTTCCTCACATTGGCTATAGCGCGATAGCGCATTTCGGCGATTTGCCTGTCGTGACGGCTGGTGGCCTGCGTCTTTTTCTGGAGGCCGTGCAGCACATAGACGGCCTCGACGAACTTGGCCACATACATCACGCGAAAAGCGCCTTCCTGTTCAATGACGCGAATTTCGCGCGTGCCCGGGCCGACGGTATCGAACGGCTTCCAATTGTCCGGATCGAGCCCTGCCTGAATCTTGGCGAGCTGAAAGCCCGCCTGGCGGCGCGCTTCATCCGGGAACGCAAGCAGATCACCGTAGCTGGAGCCGACCCAGCGAATCTCTTTTTCCAGCTCCATGAACTCCCTTCATGTACAAAATTTTATACCCGAACTCTCCGATGTTCAACGTGCTTTCGCGATCACCGGAACAAGCTTTGAAGGTACAGAAAGGGCGAGTGGAATTCGATTCGGCCGAACGGCCAAAAAAATGCCCGGCTGCGCGAGCCGGGCGAAGTCTGCGTGAAAAGAGAGATTGTCAGTTGCCGCTGCCGCGCGCGACGCGCCGTTGCTTGACGGCCTCCGCAAGACCTTCGAGGACGGCGACGCTGTCGTCCCAGCCGATGCACGCATCGGTGATGCTCTGGCCATACGTCAGTGCGCAGCCTTCCTGCAGGTCCTGGCGGCCGGCGACGAGATGCGACTCGACCATCACGCCGACGATCCGCTCGTCGCCCGCCGCAATCTGGCGGCCGATGTCCGCGCACACGGGAATCTGGTTCTCATGCTTCTTCGAGCTGTTTGCGTGGCTCGCGTCGATCATCAGGCGCGCGGCGAGGCCGGCCTTGCCGATGTCGGTGCATGCGGCGTTCACGCTGTCGGCGTCGTAGTTGGGCGTCTTGCCGCCGCGCAGGATGATGTGGCAGTCCTCGTTGCCCGCTGTCGAGACGATGGCCGAATGGCCGCCCTTCGTCACCGACAGGAAATGGTGCGGCTGCGACGCGGCCTTGATGGCATCGACGGCGATCTTCACGTTGCCGTCCGTGCCGTTCTTGAAGCCGACGGGGCACGACAGGCCCGACGCCAGCTCGCGATGCACCTGCGATTCCGTCGTACGCGCGCCGATCGCGCCCCACGAGATCAGATCGGCGATGTATTGCGGGCTGATCATGTCGAGGTATTCGGTGCCGGCGGGCAGGCCCAGTTCGTTGATCTTCATCAGCAGCTCGCGCGCGGTGCGCAGGCCGTCGTTGATCTTGAAGCTGTTGTCCATGTACGGGTCGTTGATGAGACCCTTCCAGCCCACCGTCGTGCGCGGCTTCTCGAAGTACACGCGCATCACGATTTCCAGCTCGCCGGCAAAGCGCTTGCGCTGCTCGATCAGGCGACCGGCGTATTCCATGGCGGCCTTCGTGTCGTGAATCGAGCACGGTCCGACGATGACGATCAGACGGTCGTCCATGCCGTGCAGAATCCGGTGCATCGACTGACGTGCATTGAAGATCAGGTCGGACACCTTCTCGTCGCACGGGAACTCGCGGATCAGGTGAGCGGGCGGCGTCAGCTCTTTCAGTTCGCGGATGCGGACATCGTCGGTATTGTGCGGGGGCATGGTTTTCTCCTCGATTCGTTCGTAGCGCGGTTCGCGCGGTCTGCACATCCCGTGGTGGCGCCGCAGCGAACTGATCAACAGGCTAAAAAGGTCAAAGTCAAAGTGGGTAGGGACGAAAAAAACCGCCAGACTCGCTGGCGGTTTTTTCGGGAATTTCAGGTGCCTATGTACGTTCACACCCCTCTCGATCCGCCAGCGGTCTGAGATGCCCCAAAAAAGTAAAAATAAAACTTGGCGGACATGGCGAAAAAGGGTTTCTCGTCAAAAGGTTGATTTACTTTATAACCCGAGGTTCGCTCGGCTGGCAAGCCGCAGGCGCCGAAAATGCGGAAAATCCGCACGATTGGCGCAACCAATGCGCGAATCGTGCGAGCGACGCGAAATCAGACCGTGCCGCCAACCGTCATTTTCTCGATGCGCAGCGTGGGCTGGCCTACGCCGACGGGCACGCTCTGGCCTTCCTTGCCGCAGACGCCGACGCCCGTATCCAGCGACATGTCGTTGCCGATCATGCTGACGTACTTCAGCGATTCCGGGCCGCTGCCGATCAGCGTCGCGCCCTTGACGGGATAGGTGATCTTGCCGTTTTCGATCATGTACGCCTCGGACGCCGAGAACACGAACTTGCCGTTCGTGATATCGACCTGGCCGCCGCCGAAGTTCACCGCATACAGGCCGTTCTTCACGGACGCGATGATTTCCTGCGGGTCTTTGTCGCCGTTGAGCATGTACGTGTTGGTCATGCGCGGCATCGGCAGCGCGGCGTACGACTCGCGGCGCGCGTTGCCCGTCACGGGCATCTTCATCAGGCGCGCGTTCAGCGTGTCCTGGATGTAGCCCTTCAGGATGCCGTCTTCGATCAGCGTCGTGCACTGCGTCGGGTTGCCTTCGTCGTCGATGTTCAGCGACCCGCGGCGGTTCGGCAGCGTGCCGTCGTCGACGACGGTCACGCCCTTGGCCGCAACCTGCTCGCCGATGCGCCCGGCAAACGCCGACGAGCCTTTACGGTTGAAGTCGCCTTCCAGACCGTGGCCGATCGCTTCGTGCAGCAGCACGCCGGGCCAGCCCGGCCCGAGCACGACCGTCATTGCGCCGGCGGGCGCCGGGCGCGCGTCGAGATTCACCAGCGCCGCGTGCACGGCATCGTCGACGTATTTCGACAGGAGTTCGTCCGTGAAATAGCCGTAGTCGTAGCGGCCGCCGCCGCCGCCACTGCCGATTTCGCGGCGGCCGTTCTGCTCGGCGATCACCGTCACCGATACGCGCACGAGCGGGCGGATGTCCGCCGCAAGCGCGCCGTCGCTGCGCGCGACGAGCACCACGTCGTATTCGCCTGCGAGCCCCGCCATCACCTGCGTGATGCGCGGATCACGGCCGCGCGCCATCTGCTCGATGCGTTCGAGCAGCTTGACCTTGGCCGTCGCGTCGAGCGAATGCAGCGGATCGGACGGCAGATACAGATCGCGGCCGGACACACCCGTGAGCGTCGACGCCGCCTTGATCTTCTGCTTGCCACCGCCCGCCTTGGCGATTGCGCGGGTGGCGATCGCGGCCTGGCGGATCGCCTCGGGGGACAGGTCGTCCGAATACGCGAACGCCGTGCGGTCGCCCGACACGGCGCGCACGCCGACGCCCTGGTCGATGCTGAAGCTGCCCGATTTGACGATGCCTTCTTCCAGGCTCCACGCCTCGCTGCGCGTGGCCTGGAAGTAGAGATCGGCGTAATCGACGCGATGCGTGAAGATTTCGGCGAGCGTGCGGGTCAGCACGGCTTCGTCCAGGCCGTAGGGCGTGAGGAGCACGTCTTTGGCCGTCGCGAGGTTACGGATGCTGGGTTCGATGATGTTCATGCGAAGTTCGCTCGATTCAGGGTGTTCGGTTGTGCACGCCCGTCAGATGGGTGACGGCAGCGGCACTTTCAATGTCTCGTTGATGCAATGCAGCTCAGTTGAGCACGCGATGACGCCAGGCCGGCAGGCTCTGCCGGACTTCGTCGATCCGTGCGCGCTCGATATTGCCCGCGACGACGCCCGCGCCTTCGTCGCGCACGTCGATGATTTCGCCCCACGGGTCGATCAGCATGCTGTGGCCCCACGTGCGCCGGCCGTTTTCATGCTTGCCGCCTTGCGCGGCGGCGAGCACGTAGCATTGGTTCTCGACGGCCCGCGCGCGCAGCAGCGTTTCCCAGTGCGCGCGGCCCGTCGTGTACGTGAACGCCGACGGCACAACGATCAGCGCGCAGTCGCCCATGCGCCGGTACAGCTCGGGAAAGCGTAGATCGTAGCAGACGGACAGGCCCACGCGCCCGAACGGCGCATCGAACGTGCGCACCGTGTCGCCGGGGCGGATCGTGCGCGCCTCGTCGAACGATTCCTCGCCTTTCTCGAAGTTGAACAGATGGATCTTGTCGTAGCGCGCGGCCTCGTTGCCTTGCGGATCGAACACGAGCGTCGTGTTCAGCACGCGCGTTGCTTCGGGCGCCGTCAACGGCAGCGTGCCGCCGATCACCCAGACCTCGTGCCGGCGCGCGGCATCGGCCAGAAAGCGCTGGATCGGGCCGTCGCCGTAGGGTTCGCGCACGGTGAGCTTGTCGGTGTCCTTGAAGCCCATGAAGCAGAAATACTCGGGCAGCAGGACGAGCTGAGCGCCTTCGGCGGCGGCTTGCGCGATCAGGCGTTCGGCGTCGGCAAGATTGCGCTCGCGATCGGGCGTGCTCACCATCTGCAACGCGGCGACGCGGAAGGGATCGGCTGGGGGGAAAGACTTCGCGGACTGCGTATTCAGGTCGCTCATGGGCGTTCGAAAAACTCCTGCAAGGGGCAGTGCGGACAAGCGGAAAGGCCAACGGCAGCGGCGTTCGCTGGGCCGCGAAACCCGGCGCCGAGGCTTGCCCGGGCTCGCGCCTGGCGCTGGTCGGGCCCTCAGTTCGGCGTCGCGAGGGTAGCTGGCGCGTTCATATTACCGCGATCGTCGTGCACCCGCTCGACGTGCGGCTTGGCCCACGAACCCGTGATGGAGTAGTAGCGCGCAAACGCGTGTTCGAGCGAATGCGACAGCGCGACATCGCCGACCAGCGCGGCGAGTCCGAGCAGCGGGTTGATCACGGCCGCCACGATGACACCCGCGCCCGCGCTGACGGTCGGCACGACGTGCACGGTCAGATCCTGGGTTTCGCGCGTGAGGTCGACGGTACCCTTCATTTCGACGCGCCCGGGCGCCGTCACCAGTTCGAAGTTGTTCGTCGTGCCGATGCCGTGGTCGACCGTCGCCGTGCCCGTCACATGTTCGAACGGCAGCCCTTCGCCGATCACGTCGCGGAAATCCATCGACGCATAGCGCGCGAGGCTTTGCAGGCTCAGCACGCCAAGCAGTTTCGCGACGCCCGGATCGACCTTGAGAATCTGCCCGTGCCGCAGGTCCACGGCGACGTTGCCGTCGAGCGTCGGATAGTCGGGCTTGGTCGGGCTGCCGCGCCAGCCGAGCTTGCCCGACAGCGAACCTTCGCCCGACTTCAGCGTGCGCGGCAGGCCGGCGCGGTCGAGCAGCAGCCCCGCGTCCTTGATGTCGAGCTTGAAATCGACTTCCGTGCCGCGCCCAGCTTCGTCGTCCTGATTCGCACCGTAGTTGCGGCCCGTGCGCCAGTTCGCCGTCGCCTTGAGCACCGCGGCGGGGTTGCTGATCTGGAGCGAATCGAGCTGCCAGACGGGGGTGCCGTTGTCCTCGAAGTTGTGCGCGTTGACTTCGAGCTTGCCGAGATTGCGCTCGCGCACGATCAGTTCGTTGACGACGAGATCGATAGACGGAATGTTCTGCGCCGGCTGGTTGATCGCGGGACCGAGCAGGTCCTTCTCCGTCGCCGACGGAATCACGAGCCGCGCAAGCCGCGCCTGCAGCGTGCCGGGCGAACCCGGCTGGGCGCCCGGCAGCCATGACACGTGGCCGGACACCTGATTCGACGCGATGTTCGCCTGCCACTGGCGGTCGTCGTGCGACGCGCCGACCACCACGCTCTCCCAATGCCGCTTGAGCAGCGTCAGCGTGCCGATGTGGATGGCGAAGCGGTTTGGCATGAACTGCGCGGCCGTCGCACTGGGCGGCACGGGCGCGACGCCCTCGTTCGCCTTGCGCATTTGCAGGAAGAGGGCGCGCCAGGCATCGGCGTCGAGCGCGTCGATGTCGACGGCGGCGATCACGCCTTCGGACGGCAGATCGGCCGGCCGGTTCACGCCGACCGTGCCGCGCACGACTTCGGGCGGCTGGCCGGGCGTGTGGCGCAGCACATACGCGGCCGCGATCGGGCCGAACGTGAGGTCGGCGCGTTCCAGTGCGGCGTTGTCATTGCCGGCGTCGGCGCCGCCGCTGGAAGCCACACCTGCCGCACCAGCCGGTCCGCTGGCGTTGGTGTTCGCATTGACGCTGGCGGCAGCCGGCCGGAAGGTGAAGTCGAGCGGCATCGGCGTGCCGACTGGCTTGTTGAACGGCGCGGGGAAATCGAGCGCGAGCCCCGTCAGGTCCGAGTGCACGGCAAGCTCTGGCAGACGGCCCTTCGCGCCGCGCACGCTGATGTTGTACGGCGCGCTGCCGTTCATCCGCGTGAGCATTTGCGCGGGCAGGCCGCGCAGATTCAAGCTGCGCGCGGCGTCGACGGCGACTTTGCCGGACAGGTCGAGCGCGTACGTGCCCTGCTCGGTCAGCCCGCCCTTCGCGCGCAGATCGCCGCCCATGAACTGTCCTGACAGTCCGTCGATCTGCGCCGTGTGGTCGCTGAAATGCACGGTGCCGCGCAGTTGCGACAGCGGCGGAACGTTGTCCACCGAGAGTTTGTCGTTTTCGAACGCCAGCGACCCCTCCACCGACACACGCACCTTCGGCGGCGTGACGCCCGGCGGCATCGGCGGATTGCGCGGCACCGTCAGCTTGAGTGCGAGGGCGGCAGGGCCATCGGCGTGCAGCTTTTCGGTCTGATGTTTCGACAACCCGGCGAGCGCGCTGTTGTTCACGTAATCGAGCATGTCGGCGAGCGGTCCGTGGCCGCTGCCCGTGATCACGAGGCTGGACTCGCGCCGGCCAAGGTCGTCGATCTTGCCCGTCACCTTGCCCATCGCGATGCCCTTGTAATGCGCACGGTCGACGTCGAAGCGCAGCAGCTGTTGCTGCAGCAGGAACGTGCCGTCGATGCCGTCGAACGCGGGCCACACGTTCGGCGTGCCGTTCTTCAGCGTGCGCGGCGGATACGGCGACGGATCGAAGCGTCCGCCCGTGAACGGCGCGACGATCTTAAAGACGCCCGCATCCGGATCGCGCGAGTAGGGAAATTTCTCAAGGTTGCCGTGAATCTCGATGGTTGCGCCGCGCGAGATGCCCGCCTTCAGGCCGTGCGTCAGATAAATCCGCAGCTTCTCGCTGATGCTGGTCGGCAGATAACGCGTAATGCGCGTGACCTGCGCGCGCTCGAAGTCGGCTTTCAGATCGAGCGAGCCGCGCCCGCTGCCAATGTTCGAATAGCTGGCCGTCGCCTTCGCCGCCGTGTCCGCGTTCGACACCCTCAGCTCCGACACATCGACCTTGAACGCCTTATGTCGTTGCCCCGGATCGATGTTGGGCGAGATCGTCCACGTGCCTTTGCCGCTCAGATGATCGAAGGTGAGGCGCGGATCGTCGAACACACCGGGCAGCGTAAGCGCCGCGTTGGCCGTATCGAGGGCGATCGAGCCGTGCTTTTCGTCGGCATCGACGCTGCCCCACAGGTTCTCGACGCCAGGAATGCCCGCGCGCGGGTGAAAGCGCGCGGTGAGCCCCGGCGGCGGCTCCTGCGCGGCGACGCTGATGCCTTGCAGATCGGCCTTGAAGCGATAGCGGACGATCGGCTCCGCGCCCGGCTCGCGATGCTCGCTCGCCGCTTCGCCCGAATCGGGCTTGCCGCGCTCGACTTCGATCGTGTAGTTCGCGACCAGCCCGCGCGGGTTGAAGCGCACGAGGCTGTTCAGGAGGCGCGTCGGCAGCGGCAGCGCGCGGCTGAATTCCGCGAGAACGCCCAGGTCGACGCGGTCGCCTGAGATGCTGATCAGCTGACCATGCTGGACGCTCGGCATCCGGTAGCGGCTCGACAGTGTTTGCAGCGCGAGAATGCGTGCGACGGGCGTGCCGTCGTCGAGCGGCGGCTGGCCGAGTTCGGCGCGCAGGTTGTTGAGGTCGAGCGTCCATTCGTCGCCGTCGTGCGCGACCGCCCACGAAAAGCGCGCGACGGGCACGTCGAGCTTCGGCTGCGCCGGCTTGACCCGCAACGCGATGTTGCTGCCCGACAGCTCGCCCGACGCGGATCGCACGCGGCCCTGCCCGAACTGCAGCCAGATCGCGTTATCGATGCGGCCCGCGTACGTCTCGATCGGGAATTCGATATAGCGGGCGAGCATGGGCAGATCGACGGGGCCCGTCGAAACGTACGCTTCGCCCGTCCAGTTGATCGGCTTGCCCATTGCCGCGAGACGCGCATGGCGAAAGTTCGCGCGGAAGTCGAGCGGGCCGAACAGCACCTTGCCGTCAGGCGGCGCCTGCAGCGCAAACCGGTGGTCGTAGCCGTCGCTGAGGATGGCGAGGCGGATATTCTGCAGAGCGATCTCGGGCGCGTCGCGGCGCGCGTCGTGCCAGCGCAGCGTGCCGCCGCGCAGGATGATCGCCTGCTGCCGAAGCAGCCATGTGCTGAACGTGTCGTTGCCGGAATGGGCGGTCGGCAGCATGACGCCCGCGACCGTCAGCGCGCCGTCCGTCTCGCGTTCGACGAGCAGATCCGGCTGATCGACGATCACGCTCGACAAGATCGGCGCGAGCTTCCAGACAGACGACCACGACACCGTTGCGCTCGCATGCGGGATGCTCAGCGCGGTCTTGCCTTCGCGGTTGCGGATGGTGACGTCGGTGACTTCGAGGCCGGGCTGGAAGCCCGTCCAGTGCGGCGCGATCTTGCCGATCGTGAGCTGGGCGCGGATTTTCTCGGAGATGGCCGACTCGATTTGCGGCCGGAACGAGTCGACGCGCGGCAGCACGATATAGCGCAGCCCGAGTACGGCGAGCCCGACGACGAAATACAGGAATAGCGCAATGACGAGCAGCACGCGCAACGTGTGGCGCAGCACCGCGTGATCGCTTCCGCCTACGGGCATGACGCGTCCAGCTTCGTGCGGGTCGGCGGATGAGTTTCGCTCGGACATGCTGCGACGGGGTAGGCGTATGGTAGTTTTGCGGTCTAACGACGAAATGTATCACACGGACCTGCGGCAAAGCCTGACAGGGGCGGCTTGTGTGCGCGAGGCCACACGGCGCGCCGGCGGGTTGCGCGCAAGCATCGACCATCTGAAGACAGAAACCAGCAACGAACGAGCCAGCTCCTTGATGACCGAACCCTCCCTGTTGAGTTCCAGCTATTCGCACTACGCATCGCGCGCCTATGCGGCGCAACCCGATCTCGCGTCGCGGGTCGCTGCGCTGGCGGCGGCGCCCGTCACGCGTGCGCGCATCGACGAGCGCCTCGATGCCTTGCTCGCCGCGCTCCGCCCGTCGCCCGACGCGCATCTTTCCGAAGATGCGCTGAAAAAGGCGCTGCGCCAGCTTCGCGCGGAGGTGTTCTGCGCGGTGATGGAGCGCGACCTCGCGCGCGCCGCCGACGTCGCCGAAGTCACAGGCACGATGACCGATCTCGCGGAAGCGACGGTCCAGTGCGCGATGTCCGTCGTATCCGCCGATCTCGAAGCGCTGTACGGCGAGCCGCGCGGTTCGCAGGGCGAGCGGCTGGCGCTGGGCGTGGTCGGCATGGGCAAGCTGGGCGGGCGCGAGCTGAACGTGTCGTCGGATATCGACCTGATCTTCGTCTACGAAGACGACGGCGAGACGACGGGCGGCCAGCGCTCGCCCATCGCGACGCAAGACTTTTTTACGCGCCTGGGCAAGCGGCTGATCGCGGCGCTCGCCGAGGTGACGGCGGACGGCTACGTGTTTCGCGTCGACATGCGGCTGCGGCCGAACGGCGATTCCGGGCCGCTTGTGTGCAGCCTCGGCATGCTGGAAGAGTATTTCTACGTCCAAGGGCGCGAGTGGGAGCGCTACGCTTGGATCAAGGGCCGGCTCGTGTCGGAGCACGACAGCGACGCGGCGCGCCGGCTGTCGCGACAGCTCGACGCGATCGTCAAGCCGTTCGTGTACCGGCGCTATCTGGACTTCGGCGTGATCAGCGCGATCCGCTCGCTGCATCTGCAGATTCGCCAGGAAGCGCAGCGGCGCGCGTCGATGCGTCCCGACAAGGCCGACGACATCAAGCTGGGACGCGGCGGCATCCGCGAGATCGAGTTCAGCGCGCAGGTATTCCAGTTGATCCGCGGCGGTCAGGATGCGGGCTTTCGCGTGCGCCCGACGCTCGCCGTGCTGCGCCATGCGGCCGCGCGCGGTCTGATCGCGCCGAACGTGTGCGCGGACCTGTCGGCCGCGTATCTGTTTTTGCGCGAGCTCGAGCATCGGCTGCAATACCGGAACGACGCGCAGACGCACGCCATGCCCGTCGATGCCGGCGAGCGCGCGCATCTGGCCGGGGCGATGGGTTTTGCCGACTACCCGTCGCTGATGGCGACGCTGGAGGCGCACCGCGAACGGGTCGAGCAGCAGTTCGACCAGATCTTCGCCGACAAGGTGAGCGGACAGGGCGGCTGCGGCGCGCCCGAAGACGGCGCGGGCGTCTGGGTCTGGAGCAGCGCGCTCGCCGACGACAGCGCCGACGATGCGCTTTCCGCGCGGCTCACGGAGCTCGGCATCGATGCGCCGGGCGAACTGCTCGCGCGGATGAAGGGCGTGTGGCAGTCGTCGCGTTACGCGGGGCTGGCCGAGCGCAGCCGCCAGCGCTTCGACATCGTCGCGCAGCGTGCGCTCGAGGCCGCGCGCACGCTGGAGCCGCCCGAGCGGCGCGCCGGCATTCTCGCGCGCCTGTTCGATCTGCTCGAAGCCATTTCGCGGCGCGGCGCGTACCTCGCGCTGCTAACGGAATATCCGCAGGCGCTGCATCGCGTGCTGTCGGTGCTCGGCGCGTCGCGGTGGGCAGCGGGCTATCTGATCCGCCATCCGCAACTGCTCGACGAGCTGCTCGACGACGAAGCGATGGCGAGTCCGTTCGACTGGCCCGAGTTCAAGCGCAGCCTGCGCCTGCGGCTCGCGGCCGCCGACGGCGTCGAGCAGCAGATGGACTTGCTGCGCCACGCGCACCAGGCCGAGGTGTTCCGCATTCTGCTGATCGATCTGGCCGGCAAGTTGAGCGTGGAGCATGTCAGCGACCGTCTGTCGGAGCTCGCCGACGCCGTGCTCGACGTGACCATCGAAGCCGTCTGGAACCAGCTCGCCAAGCGGCATCGCGAGGTGCCGCGCTTTGCGATCATTGCGTACGGCAAGCTGGGTGGAAAGGAACTCGGCTACGCGTCGGACCTGGATCTGATCTTTTTGTACGATGATCCCGACGACGCCGCGTCGGACGTCTACGCAACCTTCACGCGCCGGCTGATCACGTGGCTCACGACGGCCACGGGCGCGGGCACGCTGTTCGACGTCGATCTGCGGCTGCGTCCGAACGGCGAGTCGGGTCTGCTGGTTACGGATCTCGACGCGTTCCGCCGTTATCAGTTGCGCGAAGGCGACGCGGCCAACACCGCGTGGGTCTGGGAGCACCAGGCGCTGACGCGCGCGCGTTACTGCGCGGGCGATCCGTCGATCGGCGCGCGGTTCGAGGCGATCCGCGAGCAGGTGCTGACAACCCCGCGCGATGCCGCGACGCTCGCCGCGGAAATCGTCGACATGCGGCAGCGCGTCGAGGACGGACACCCAAACCGCACCGAGCTGTTCGATCTGAAGCACGATCGCGGCGGCATGGTCGATATCGAATTCGCCGTGCAGTATTGGGTGCTGCTGCACGCGGCGCGCGACCCGGAGCTGATCCGCAACACGGGCAACATCGCGCTTTTACGCGAGGTATCGCGGTTCGGGCTGATGAGCGGCGAGGAGGCGGATACCGTCGGCGCGGCTTACCGGACCTATCGGAAGCTGCAGCACAAGCTGCGGCTCGACGGCATGGAGAAGGCGCGCGTGGAGCCGCAGACGGTCGAAAAAGAGCGCGAGGCCGTGCTGCGGCTGTGGAAGCGGGTGTTCGGTTAAGGCGTGATGCGGGCGCGGCTTGATTGGGCCCGAGGCTGCGGGCTCGCTGGTGCTTCGTGCGTTTCGTGTGCTGCATGGCTGGCGCGGGTCGCGCCGCCGCGTTTGCAAGCCTCACGCCGTGGTCAGCATTTCCTTCGCGTGCTTACGCGTGGTGGCCGTAATTTCCAGGCCGCCCAGCATTCGCGCGACTTCCTCGATACGGCTCGCCTTGTCGAGCGACGTGACCGTGCTGAGCGTGCCGCCCTTGCCATTGCTGCTCTTTGCGACCTGGAAGTGACGATCGCCGCGCGCGGCGACCTGCGGTAAGTGCGTCACGCATAGCACCTGACGCTGCTCGCCAAGCTGGTGCAGCAGACGTCCCACCACTTCGGCGACGCCGCCGCCGATGCCCGTGTCCACTTCGTCGAAGATCAAGGTGGGCGTCGGGCTGGCGGCGCTCGCGATCACGGCGAGGGCGAGGCTGATACGCGCGAGTTCGCCGCCCGACGCGACCTTGGCGAGCGGCCGCAGCGGCACGCCTGCATGGCCGGCGACGCGGAATTCGATCTGCTCCATGCCATGCGCGCCGCCTTCGGGCTGCGGCACCAGCGCGACTTCGAAGCTGCCGCCTACCATCGACAGTTCCTGCATGCCCGTCGTCACGGCCGCGCCGAGCGCCTTCGCGGCCTTCGCGCGCGCCTTCGACAGCACCTTTGCTTCGGCGGCGTAGGCCGCTTTTGCTTTGGCTTCGGCGGCACGCAGCGCGTCAAGGTCGGCGGCGGCGTCGAGCTTCGCGAGCTGCTCGCGGCGCTCCTGATGTTCCTGCGGCAACGTTTCGGGCTGCAGCCGGAATTTGCGCGCGGCCGAATGCAGCGCGTCGAGGCGCTTTTCCACTTGGGCCAGGCGGTCGGGGTCGAGGTCGAGCCGCTGCGCATAGTGGCTCAGCGAATACGCGGCTTCCTGCAGCTGGATTTCGGCGGGCTCGAGCGCGGCCAGCGCGTCGTTCAGCGCGGGATCGATCTCGGCGAGATCGCGCATTTTCGAGACGATCGACGAGAGATGGCCGATCATCGCGTCGTCGGATTCGGATAGCGCGGACAACGCGCCCTGCACGCCGTCGATCAGATTGGCCGAATGCGACAGCCGCCGATGCTCGGCGTTGACTTCTTCCCACTCGCCGGGCTGCGGCGACAGCTTGTCGAGTTCGGCGAGCTGCCAGGCAAGGCGCTCGCGTTCCAGTTGCAGCTCGCGGTCCTTGCTCTGCGCGGTTTCGACGGCCTGCGCCGCGTCGCGCCATGCGCGCCACGCGCGGGTCACGGACGCCGTGGTGTCGAGCAGCCCCGCGTGGGTATCGAACAGTTCGCGCTGCGCGTCGGGCCGCATCAACAGTTGATGCGCGTGCTGGCCGTGGATATCGACGAGCATCTCGCCGACTTCGCGCAGTTGCGTGAGCGTGGCCGGCGTGCCGTTGATGAACGCGCGCGAGCGGCCGTTTGCATCGACCACGCGGCGCAGCAGCACGGTGTTGCCGTGCTCCGAGTCGTCGGCGGCGAGCGCCTGCTCGTCGAGCCATGCGTCGACGAGGGGATGCGTGTCGAACTCGGCCGTGATGTCCGCGCGGGCCTCGCCCGTGCGCACCACGCTCGCATCGGCGCGCGAGCCGAGTGCCAGCGCGAGCGCGTCGATGAGGATGGATTTGCCGGCGCCCGTTTCGCCGGAGAAAACCGTAAAGCCGCTGTCGAATTCGAGGTCGAGCGCGGCGACGATGACGAAGTCGCGTATCGAGAGGTGGCGGAGCATGGCTCGTCTGTCTGGCGTGGCTTGCGTGATTTGGCTTGGTGCGTTGGCGTGGCGATCCGGCTGATACGGCAGGCAGCAAGGGCGCGTTCAGTCGCTCGGATCGTCTTCGTGCGAAGGATACTCGTTCCAGTGCAGCTTCTTGCGCAGCGTCGCGTAGTAGCTGTAGCCGACGGGATGCAGGAAGGGCACCGTGTGACGCGAACGGCGTACGTCGATCGTGTCGTTCAGTTCGAGTGCCGTGAAAGACTGCATGTCGAAGTTCACGTTGACGTCCCGGCCCGAGATGATCTGGATGCTGACCTTCGACTCGTCG
This sequence comes from Burkholderia sp. E7m39, assembly GCA_001319865.1. Classification (GTDB taxonomy): domain Bacteria; phylum Pseudomonadota; class Gammaproteobacteria; order Burkholderiales; family Burkholderiaceae; genus Paraburkholderia; species Paraburkholderia bengalensis. The sequence goes on from BBSL01000062.1 coordinate 28,124, forward strand.
GGAATCACGATCGGGCGATTGGACAGCGCGTGCGGCGCGATCGGCACCAGCACGAGCCCCTGCAGCTGCGGATGCAGGATCGGCCCTTGCGACGACAGCGCGTAAGCCGTGGAGCCCGTAGGCGTCGCGACGATCAGGCCGTCCGAGCGCTGGTTATACATGAAGCGCCCGTCCACCGACACGCGCAGCTCCGCCATGCCCGAGAAGCCCGAGCGGTTCACGACGACGTCGTTAAAGGCGAGCGCGTGGTAGATCGGCTGGCCGTCGCGCATGATCCGCGATTCGAGCAGCGTGCGCTCTTCCCGCTCGAAACTGCCTGACAGCATCTGCGGGATGATCTCGCGCATGTCGGAGAACGGAATGTCCGTGATGAAGCCCAGCCGGCCGTGGTTGATGCCGATCAGCGGCGTCTTGTACGGCGCCAGTTGCCGTCCGATGCCAAGCATCGTGCCGTCGCCGCCGAGCACGATGGCGACGTCCGCGCGCGCGCCGATTTCGGCGGGGCGCAGCGCGGGCCATTGCGAGACGCCGATCTCCTGCGCCGTCTCCGCCTCGAATGCGACTTCATAGCCGAGCTTTTCCAGGCACGTGGCGAGCGCGGTCAACGGCTCTCCGATGCCCGGCGTATTGCTGCGCCCGACGAGCGCAACGGTCTTGAACTGGCTGTTAGCTTGCATGCCGGCATTACACCATAGGTGCGACCTGAAAAGAACCGTCGACGGCAGCGGCGGTGCGGCGGCCCGGGCGGTTGCGCCGAGGCCGCGTTACGCCGTCCAGCCTTCGGCCGATTATCGTTAGAATGGTGAAGTCCTCATGACAGACGTGATGGCTGCATAGACAAATGCGATGCGGCTCGTGCGCGGGCGGGCTGCCGCGCGAGGTGCTCCGGGCAGCCGGCCGGACGCGCCGCGAGCCGCCGCGCGCTCGCCGCGATGCGGTGGTTACGCTAAAATTTTTCGCCATGCTAGATCCTCGCGCACAAACCCTCCTGAAAACGCTGATCGAGCGGTATATAGCCGAAGGTCAGCCGGTCGGCTCGCGCACGTTGTCGCGGTACTCCGGGCTCGAGCTGAGCCCGGCTACCATCCGCAACGTGATGTCCGATCTGGAGGAGCTGGGGCTCGTCATCAGTCCGCATACGTCCGCTGGGCGGATTCCCACACCGCGAGGCTACCGGCTGTTCGTCGACACGATGCTGACCGTCGAACCCGCCGCCGACGAAGATGCCGTCATGCGCGCCGTCAAGACCACGCTGCAGCCGGGCGAGCCGCAGAAAGTGGTGGCGGCGGCCGCAAGCGTGCTGTCCAACCTGTCGCAGTTCGCGGGCGTCGTGCTGACACCGCGCCGCAGCCACGTGTTCAAGCAGATCGAGTTCCTGCGTCTGTCCGACAAGCGCATTCTGCTGATCATCGTGACGCCGGAAGGCGACGTGCAGAACCGCATCATGGCGACGCAGCGCGACTTCACGCCATCGCAGCTGGTCGAGGCATCCAATTACATCAACGCGCACTTCGCGGGCCTGTCCTTCGACGAGGTGCGTCGGCGTCTTCGTGAAGAAATCGACGAATTGCGCGGCGACATGACGACGCTGATGCACGCGGCTGTCACCGCGAGCACGGACGTCACGGATACGGGCGAAACCGTGCTGATTTCCGGCGAGCGCAATCTGCTCGAAGTGGCCGATCTGTCGTCGGACATGGCGCGGCTGCGCAAGCTTTTCGATGTGTTCGATCAAAAGACGAGTCTCCTGCAGTTGCTCGATGTGTCGAGTCACGCGCAAGGCGTGCAGATTTTCATTGGAGGCGAATCGAACCTCGTTCCAATCGAGGAAATGAGCGTGGTAACCGCGCCGTACGAAGTGAACGGCAAGATAGTCGGCACGCTCGGCGTGATAGGCCCGACGCGCATGGCCTACAACCGCGTGATTCCCATCGTCGACATCACGGCGCGCCTGCTTTCGTTGACGCTCAGCCAGCAATAGCGCAGATCCACCCGGCAACGCTGCGATAGCATTCATCATGCGCGGCGTTTTTGGCCTTGCCAATTGGCCGAATGGCCAGGTATCGGCGGCAGACCGCGCCGCTATAATGAGCTTCAGTCCATTGCGTGCCGCGCGTCGCGCGGCTCTTTCCTTCTGCCTATGCGCTTCGATCTCGAGCGGCCGTCGCAGTCCGCTGCGGCACATCGTGTCGCCGTGTTGCTGATCAATCTTGGTACGCCCGACGCGCCC
>BBSL01000063.1 GCA_001319865.1 Burkholderia sp. E7m39
CGTGGATCGCCGCGCTCGGCGAAATCGTTGCCCAGCACCTGCAAGGCTGGCCGGTGCAGGCAAGCGCGCCGCAAACCGTGCCCGTTGCCTGAATTGTCATGTCCGGCATGCAATCTGCATCCGGACGACAGCTAACGTTTGAAAAGCCTGAAGAAGGACCGATGAACTACAAGATCTCTACCGAACCGGGCGCTCGCTTGCGCATCGACAAGTGGCTGTGGGCGGCGCGCTTCTTCAAGACGCGCTCGCTGGCTGCTGATGCCGTCGAGAAGGGGCGGGTGCGGATCGGAGGTGCGACCGTGAAGCCGGCCAAGGACGTGCGCGTCGGCGATCGGGTCGACATCGAGATCGAACGGATCGTGTGGCAGGTGGAGGTGCTGGGCGTGTGCGACGTGCGCGGCCCGGCGAGCGTCGCGCAGACGCTCTATGCGGAAACGGAAGAGAGCCGGCTGCGGCGCGAGCAGGAGCACGAGCGGCGCAAGACCTATCGCGAGCCGACGGCGGGGCTACATGGCCGGCCGACAAAACGCGACCGGCGCGTCATCGACAAAATTTCCAGTGGGGGTTGAACAGTTGCTCGATGGTCGCGTGAACGCCGCCATATTCGGTCGTGTGGTCGTTCACTACCCCCGACATGCAGATGGTCGTGGTGCCGGCGACGAGTACCAATGCGACCACCGATATTGCGAAGGTCAGTTTCACGGTACTCCCCTTGGTTGAAGGCGGAAACGGGCTATTCAGCTGGTGGTAAGGCTGGCGTCAGGTTAGGGTTAACGTGCCTTTTCGGACGCCCAAGTTGAGTTTAGGTCACTCGCGCAGCGCGCTCAATCTCAATATGATGCCGCGCTCGAAATGGTTGTTACGCCGCATTTCGTGGCCCCGGGGCGGTGCAAAAAGCTCGGGCGAGAGCCTTGAAATGCCGTTCGCGTGCCCTTATTTGCACCGTTAATGCGCGGCCGGCATGTTGTATCGGCGCCACGCCTGTTGGACAACGTCCCAGGCGAGTCCCGTTAGACTGCCGCCGTTTTTTGGCCTTCATTTTTTAAACTTCAGCGACATGGAAAACACGCAAGAGAATCCGACGAGCCAGAATCCCACGCCCGCCGACGACGCCGCGCGCCAGGCCGCAGAGGCCGTATCGGGCGAGGCTCAGGGCCAGCAGCCGGAAGCGGCGGCTGCCGAACAGCCCGCTCAGGCGGCACCCCCGGCGGCTGATGCCGCGCTGGCCGAAGCCCAGGCAAAGTTGTCCGAACTGCAGGAAAGCTTCCTGCGCGCAAAGGCGGAGACGGAGAACGTCCGCCGCCGCGGTCAGGAAGACGTCGCCAAGGCACATAAATTCGCCATCGAGAGTTTTGCCGAGCATTTGCTGCCCGTCGTCGACAGCCTCGAAGCCGCCGTCGCGCATTCGACCGACGATCTCGCAAAGGTCCGCGAGGGGGTCGAGCTGACGCTGCGCCAACTGACGGGCGCGCTGGAAAAGGGCAAGGTGGTGGCGCTCAATCCCGTCGGCGAGAAGTTCGATCCGCATCGCCATCAGGCCATTTCGATGGTCCCGGCCGATCAGGAGCCGAACACCGTCGTCGCGGTGCTGCAAAAGGGCTACGTGATCGCCGACCGCGTGCTGCGTCCGGCGCTCGTCACGGTCGCGGCGCCCAAGTAAGGCATCTGTCGCGTCATGACCGGCATCCCCGTCGACAGCACTGCGTTCGCGGTGTTCGACATGCAGGAACTCACCGCCGATATCTTCGACGCTGGCCTTGAGTCGGCGGGCGAAGAACTGGCCGTGGTGTTCTTCTGGGGACTGGACTGTTTCAATTGCGAGATCGCGAAGAAGGCGATGCTCGCGCAGCCGGACGCGATTCGCGCGCTCGGCCTGCGCTGGTTTCACAGCAACGTCTATCAGCATCGCGATCTCGGGCGGCGCTTCGTGCTGCATGGGGTGCCGACCTGGTTCTTCTTTTACCGGGGCAAGCGGCTCGGCCGGGCCACGGGCTGGCATGGACTCGCGCAATTCGAAGCTGCAGTCGGCGCAGCCCGTGAGAAAATCCGCGCGGCCGGCGCACGGGCAACGGAAAGCGTCGGCGCGCAGGCTGCGTCGCCCGCTTCCGGCAGCGCGGCAGAGTCCGGCGCGCGCGGCAGACAGACCGATTGAAAAAATTTAATGACCGCATCGGTTAAGGGGCCTTGAAAACGATGCGGCTGCACTTATGTTGGGTGCAGGATGAAATTCAGGGGCGGGGCGCCCGGGGGCCAGATGGGCCAGCCAGCGATGCCCGCAGCGATCAAAGTCAGGAGATTAGTAAAAATGGGCAAAATCATCGGCATCGACCTCGGCACCACCAATTCGTGCGTGGCGCTGATGGAAGGCAATCAGGTCAAGGTGATCGAGAACTCGGAAGGCGCGCGTACCACGCCGTCGATCATCGCCTACATGGACGACAATGAAGTCCTCGTTGGCGCGCCTGCCAAGCGTCAGTCGGTCACGAACCCGAAGAACACGCTGTACGCGGTCAAGCGTCTGATCGGCCGCCGCTTCGAAGAAAAGGAAGTGCAGAAGGACATCGGCCTGATGCCGTACAAGATCGTCAAGCACGATAACGGCGACGCATGGGTCGAAGCGCATGGCAACAAGCTCGCGCCGTCGCAGGTGTCGGCGGAAGTGCTGCGCAAAATGAAGAAGACGGCTGAAGACTACCTGGGCGAGCCGGTCACGGAAGCCGTGATCACGGTGCCGGCGTACTTCAACGACAGCCAGCGTCAGGCCACGAAGGACGCAGGCCGCATCGCCGGTCTGGAAGTCAAGCGGATCATCAACGAACCGACGGCGGCTGCCCTGGCGTTCGGTCTGGACAAGGCTGAAAAGGGCGACCGCAAGATCGCCGTGTTCGATCTGGGCGGCGGCACGTTCGATATTTCGATCATCGAAATCGCGGACGTGGACGGCGAAATGCAGTTCGAAGTGCTGTCGACGAACGGCGATACGTTCCTAGGCGGTGAAGACTTCGACCAGCGCATCATCGATTACATCATCGGCGAGTTCAAGAAAGAGCAGGGCGTCGATCTGTCGAAGGACGTGCTCGCGCTGCAACGCCTGAAGGAAGCGGCTGAAAAGGCGAAGATCGAGCTGTCGTCGGGCCAGCAGACGGAAATCAACCTGCCGTACATCACGGCGGATGCGTCGGGTCCGAAGCATTTGAACTTGAAGATCACGCGCGCCAAGCTGGAAGCGCTGGTCGAAGACCTGATCGAGCGCACGATCGAACCGTGCCGCATCGCGATCAAGGACGCAGGCGTGAAGGTGAGCGACATCGACGACGTGATTCTCGTCGGCGGCCAGACGCGTATGCCGAAGGTGCAGGAGAAGGTCAAGGAGTTCTTCGGCAAGGAACCGCGCCGCGACGTGAACCCGGACGAAGCCGTTGCAGTCGGCGCTGCAATCCAGGGCCAAGTGCTGTCGGGCGACCGCAAGGACGTGCTGCTGCTGGACGTGACGCCGCTGTCGCTGGGCATCGAAACGCTCGGCGGCGTGATGACGAAGATGATCAACAAGAACACCACGATCCCGACCAAGCACGCTCAGGTCTATTCGACGGCAGACGACAACCAGGGCGCCGTGACGATCAAGGTGTTCCAGGGCGAGCGCGAAATGGCGGCGGGCAACAAGCTGCTGGGCGAGTTCAACCTGGAAGGCATTCCGCCCGCCCCGCGCGGCGTGCCGCAGATCGAAGTGACCTTCGACATCGACGCGAACGGCATTCTGCACGTCGGCGCGAAGGACAAGGCGACGGGCAAGGAAAACCGCATCACGATCAAGGCGAACTCGGGTCTGTCCGAAGCCGAAATCGAGAAGATGGTGAAGGACGCCGAAGCGAACGCGGAAGAAGATCACAAGCTGCGTGAACTGGCCGATGCCCGCAACCAAGGCGACGCGCTGGTCCACAGCACGAAGAAGGCGCTCACCGAGTACGGCGACAAGCTGGACGCGGGCGAGAAGGAAAAGATCGAAACCGCGCTGAAGGACCTCGAAGACACGCTGAAGAGCGGCTCGGCCGACAAGGCTGCCATCGAAGCGAAGATCGAAACGGTCGCAACGGCGTCGCAGAAGCTCGGCGAAAAGATGTACGCCGACATGCAGGCGCAAGGTGCGGCGGGCGCTGCGGGCGCTGGCGCAGCGGCCGGTGCGGAAGCAGCGGGCGGCGCGAGCCAGCAGGCCGACGACGTCGTCGATGCCGAGTTCAAGGAAGTGAAGAAGGACTAAAGCCGGGTCGCTGTTCGAAGACCGCAAGGCTGCGCATCGTGAGATGCGCAGTCCGGCTGCAAGAAGGTTGGGCGCCTGGCAACATACAGGCGTTTGAACCGGTCACGCGCCTGGCGAGCCTTTTGGCTCCCCGGGCACATTTGTTTTATGGAGGGCGCGGCTTTTGACCCGTAATCGAGGGCAAAGCTGCTGTCTTACGAGTCGCGAGACTCCAGCATTCAAGAGGAGCCGCCGCGCCGCATCGCGCGGATGGCGTTGAACCGATATGGCGAAACGGGATTACTACGAGGTTCTGGGCGTCGCAAAGAACGCGAGCGACGACGAAATCAAGAAGGCTTATCGCAAGCACGCGATGAAGTACCACCCTGACCGCAATCCGGGCAACAAGGATGCGGAAGAGCATTTCAAGGAAGGGAAGGAAGCCTATGAAATGCTGTCGGACTCGCAAAAGCGTGCCGCCTACGACCAGTACGGGCACGCAGGCGTCGATCCGAACATGGCGGGCGCGGGCGCCCAAGGCTTCGGCGGTTTTGCTGACGCATTCGGCGATATCTTCGGCGACATTTTTGGCCAGGCAGCAGCCGGCGGACGCGGTGGCCGTGGCGGCCCGCAGGTGTATCGCGGCGCCGATCTGCGCTACAGCATGGAAATCACGCTTGAGCAGGCCGCGCACGGCTACGACACGCAGATCCGCGTGCCGAGCTGGGTGTCGTGCGAAATCTGTCACGGCTCAGGTGCGAAGCCGGGCACCAAGCCGGAAACCTGCCCGACCTGTAACGGCTCGGGCGCGGTGCGGATGTCGCAGGGTTTCTTCAGCATCCAGCAGACGTGTCCGAAGTGCCACGGCACGGGCACCTATATTCCTGAGCCTTGCACGCACTGCCACGGCGCCGGCAAGACCAAGGAAACCAAGACGCTGGAAGTGAAGATTCCGGCGGGCATCGATGACGGCATGCGCATCCGTTCGGCCGGCAACGGCGAGCCGGGCATCAATGGCGGTCCGTCGGGCGATCTGTACGTCGAAATTCACATCAAGCCGCACACTGTCTTCGAACGCGACGGCGACGACCTGCATTGCCAGATGCCCATCCCCTTCACCAAGGCAGCGTTGGGCGGCGAGATCGAAGTGCCGACGCTCGCGGGCCGCGCGAGCTTCACGGTGCCGGAAGGCACGCAGTCGGGCAAGACGTTCCGTCTGCGCGGCAAGGGCATCAAGGGTTTGCGCTCGAGCATCGCTGGCGATCTCTACGTGCATGTCCAGGTGGAAACGCCCGTCAAGCTCACGGACTCGCAGCGAGAACTGCTGCAGCAGTTCGAAAAGTCGCTCTCGGAAGGCGGCGCGCGCCACAGCCCGCAGAGCAAAAGCTGGTTCGACCGGGTCAAGAGTTTCTTCGACTAAGGCATTCTGAAGTTGGCGGCATGCATGGCGCCTTACGAAACGGCGGATCGCGAACCAGGCTCCGTGTTCGCGTTGCTGGACGACTGCGACTCGACGGCAAGTCGCCCGTCAAGCCGTTTATACACGGGCTTTCGGCACGAGCGCGTCTGCACTGACGGCGCTCAGCTGGATGCCGTCTGCGCAGCGGCGTCCGCCGATGTCGACAGCGGCCTGTTCGCCGTCGTGCTCGCCGACTATGAATTCGGCCAGGCTTTGCAACAGAACACGCAGCGTGCCAACGGCGCGCTGCGTTTTTTATTGTTCGACGACTGCCGCAAGATGTCGCGTGACGAGGTCGACGCGTGGCTCGCGCTCTACGACAGCGGTGCCGTGGAGCCGTCGGTGGCGGGCATCGGCGGCGTGCAGGCGAGCGTCGACGAAGCAGAGTTCGGGCAAGCCATCGGGTCGATTCACGATGCCTTGCGCGCCGGCGATTCGTATCAGATCAACTACACTTACCGGCTGAATTTCGATGTGTTCGGCGCGCCCGCTGCGCTGTTCCGGCGGCTGCGGGCGCGGCAGGCGGTCCAGTACGGCGCGCTGATCGCGTTGCCCGGCGACGGCTGGATCGTGTCGTGTTCGCCGGAGCTGTTCGTCGACAAGAAAGGCGCGTCCTTGCGCGCGCGGCCGATGAAGGGCACGGCGCCGCGTTCGGCGGATGCCGCGGCGGATCGCGCAGCCGCCGACTTTCTCGCCAACGATCCGAAGAACCGCGCGGAAAACGTGATGATCGTCGATATGCTGCGCAACGATCTGTCGCGTGTCGCCGAGACAGGCACCGTGAAGACGCCCGCGCTGTTCTCGATCGAGCCTTATCAATCGGTGTGGCAGATGACATCGACGGTGACGGCGACGTTGCGCGCGCGCACGTCGTTCGCCGACGTTCTGCGCGCGCTCTTTCCGTGCGGCTCGATTACGGGCGCGCCCAAGCACAGTACGATGCAGCTGATCGAGCAGCTTGAATCGACGCCCCGCGGCCTGTACACGGGCGCCATCGGCTGGCTCGACGCGCAGCCGGATCTCGGCGAGGCGGTTGGCAAGCAGACGGGCGACTTCTGTCTGTCGGTCGCGATCCGCACGCTGACGCTTGGCGCAAAAACGCGCGACGGCGCGCGGCGCGGCGAGATGGGCATCGGCGCGGGTATCGTGCTCGACAGCGTCGCGCACGACGAATACGCGGAGTGCAAATTGAAAGCACGTTTCCTGACGGAGGCCGATCCCGGTTTCCAGCTGTTCGAAACGATGTTCGCGACGCGTGACGGCGGCGTGCGGCATCTCGACCGACATCTCGCCCGGCTTGGCCATAGCGCCCGCTGGCTGGGCTTTTCCTGCGACGAAGCCGACGTCCGCGCGAAACTCGGCGCGCAATGCGACGCGCTGCGCGGCAGCGACGCGCCATACCGGATGCGGCTCACGCTCGACAAGAGCGGCACGGTGGAAATCACCCACGCGCCGCTCATGCCGCTGCTCGAAGAGACCGTCGGCGTGATGCTCGGTTGGGAACACGGATTCGCTGCGCTGCAGGCGGCCGATCCGCTGCTGCTGCACAAAACGACGCGTCGCGCGGAGTATGACCGGGGCTGGCGCGAAGCCGAATCGCACGATGCGTTCGACACGCTGTTCTTCAACGATCGCGGCGAGTTGACCGAGGGCGGCCGGTCAAACGTTTTCGTGATGCTGGATGGGAGATGGTGGACGCCGCCGTTGTCGTCGGGCGTGTTGCCGGGCGTGATGCGCGGCGTGCTGCTCGAAGATCCCGACATGCAGGCGGGCGAGCGGATTCTGACGCGTGACGATGTGATGAATGCGCAGGCGCTGATGCTCTGCAATGCGTTGCGTGGGGCGTTGCCGGCGCGGATTGTCGCTTGATGGTTTTAGCCGGCAACACGCGGCCCGCGCATCAGGTGTGAGGGCGCTGAAACAGGCGTCCGATCCATTCGGCGAGCCGCGCATGCCAGGTTGCGCCCGATTCGTGCGAATGGTTGGCGTAGTCACGGATGCTCGTGACGTCGATCAGGCAGAACGGGCTCATGGTCGTTACTCCGTCGGTGCGCGAGGCGCGCGTTGAAGAGAGCACGAAGATAGAGGACCCGGCTTTCACACCGAATCGGACCGCTCTTAAAAGACCGGCGATGATCCCACGGACCGATCCGACGTTGGGGCATAAAAAAAGCGGCGCCATGCCGCTTTCTTGCGTCAGAACGTATGTTCGGGCCCCGGAAACGTCCCGTCCTTGACGGCCCGCACATACGCTTCGATGGCGGCCAGAATGCTCGGCTGGCCTTGCATGAAATCCTTCACGAAACGCGGACGCTTGCCGGGGAAAATGCCCAGCATGTCGTGCAGCACGAGCACCTGACCCGAGCACTGCGCGCCCGCGCCGATGCCGATGGTCGGAATGCGCAATTGCTTCGTGACTTCAGCGGCGAGCAAGGTGGGCATCGCCTCCATCACCAGCAGTTGCGCGCCCGCGTCCTGCATCGCGCGCGAATCGCGCAGCAACTGGCTCGCGCCCGCTTCCGTCTTGCCTTGCACCTTGAAGCCGCCGAACGCGTGCACCGATTGCGGCGTGAGCCCCACGTGCGCGCACACGGGCACCGAGCGCTCGACCAGAAAGCGCACGGTGTCCGCAAGCCATTCGCCGCCTTCCAGCTTCACCATTTGCGCGCCCGCCTGCATCAGCTTGACGGCGCTCGCGAACGCATCGGCGGGCGTGCCGTACGTGCCGAACGGCAAGTCGGCGACGATCAGCGCCGACGGCCTGGCGCGCGCGACGCACGCGGTGTGATAAGCGATCTCGTCGAGCGTGACGGGCAGCGTCGTGGATTGTCCTTGCAGCACGTTGCCAAGCGAATCGCCGATCAGCAGCGTGTCGACGCCCGCGCGATCGAGTAGTGCCGCGAAGCTCGCGTCGTAGCAGGTGAGCATGACGATTTTTTCGCCGGCGTCGCGCATCGCCTGGAGTTTCGGAACCGTGACGGCGCTGCGGCTCGTCTCCTGCAAATAGGTCATGGGTCAATCCGTTGGAAGTGAGACTGCAGGCTACAGCCACACGCTATAGCGCGCTGCCTTTGACAAAGAATTCCTTGCGCCCGCGCATCGCTTCGATGCGTTCGACGAGCAGGGCAAGATCCGCGTCGGAATCGAGCGGATTCAGATGTTCGGCGTTGACGGTGAGAACGGGTGCGCCGTCGTAGTGATAGAAGAAGTCGTTGTACGCGTCGCACAGCGAGCGCAGGTACGCATCGGAAATCTGCAGTTCCATCGGCACCGCACGCTTCTGGATGCGCGAGAACAGCACTTCGGGGCTGGCCTGCAGATAGACGATCAGATCGGGCGTGGGTCCCGGCTTGTCGAGCTTCGCCGAGAGCGCGCGATATAGCTGGTACTCGTCGTCCTGCAACGTGAGGCGCGCGAAGATGTCGTTCTTCTGCGTCATGAAATCAGTGATGAGTCGCGCGCCCGCCGTGCGCAGCGCGTCGATATCCAGCACCTGCTGCGCGCGCTGCAGCGCGAACGCGAGTTGCGCGGGCAGTGCATAGCGGGACGTGTCGCGATAGAAGCGCTCGAGAAACGGATTGTCCTGCGGACGCTCGAACAGTTCGTGCATCGACCAGCGCTGCGCGAGGCGCCGCGCCAGCGACGTCTTGCCGACGCCGATCGGCCCTTCGATCGTCAGATAGCCGTGCGGCGGACGCAGGTCGGGCGCCGTCACGGTGAGGGGCGGCGTGGTGTTCGGCAGTGAACTCATCGGCAGGGGCCTTTGGGGGCGTTGTCAGCGGCGTTCTCACCGGCGTTGTCCGCCGCGCCATCAGCCCGAGCGGAGGAACCGGCGGCCGTATTGGGCGCGAGACATTGACACGGGGACTTCAGCTTCTCGATCCGCTGATCCATGACGGCGGCCAGAAACGCATCGGCGCGGCCGCGTTGCGGAATGATCAGCGTGGGCTCGATTTCGACGAGCGGCACGAGCACGAACGCGCGCTCCGTCATGCGCGGGTGCGGCACGATCAGATCGGGTTCGTCGATGGCGTGTTCGCCGTACAGCAGGATGTCGAGATCGAGTGTGCGCGGCGCGTTGCGAAAGGGACGTTCGCGGCCGAAGTGATGCTCGATCGTGTGGCACAGTGCGAGCAGATGCCGCACCGGCATCGTCGTGTCGAGCTTCACGACGAGATTCAGATAATCGTCGCCGCCCGCGTCGATCGGGGCGGTGCGATAGAAGCTCGATTTCGCGAGCACGGTGATGGTGTGCTGTTGTGCGAGACACACCACCGCGTCTTTCAGGGTCTGGCGCGCGTCCCCGAGATTCGCGCCGAGGCCCAGATAGGCAACCGTCATGGCATCACTTCCTGCAACTTGCGTTCGACGGCGCGTGCCCGAACCGCGTCAGTCCTCATGCGGGCCGTCGTGGCCCGCATCGTCGGCTGCGCGGTTTGCTGGACCCGTGCCGCCCTCCATTCCGTCGCCCTGTTTGCTGCGGTTTCGGCTATTGCTACGCCGCCGTCGTTTTCTGGGCGCCCGGTCCTTCCCGCCTTGCGAAAGTAGTGCTTCGCGCGCGGCAGCGTCTCCTTCGATGAACTCCGTCCACCACGAACCGACCGACTCATCCAGTTCGCCCGATTCGCAGCGCAACAGGAGGAAATCATACCCCGCTCTAAATCTTTGGTGTTCCAGCAGCTTCAGCGCGCTGCGGCCCGAGCGTTTTTCGAGCCGATGCTGCAAGCCCCAGATTTCGCGCATATCCGACGAGAAGCGCTTGTGGATAGCGAGTTTCTCGGTCTGCATGTCGAGCACGTCGTCCATCGCGCGATGCAGCGCGGGCACGGGGTATTCGCCGTTCGCCTCGTATTGCTGCCAGCGCTGCTGCATGTCGTGCCACAGCAAAGTGGCGAACAGGAAGCCCGGCGACACCGGCTTGCCGGCGCGCACGCGCGCGTCGGTGTTGTTCAGCGCGAGCGTGATGAAGCGCTCGCCTTGCGGCTGTTCGAGCACGACGTCGAGCAGCGGCAGGAGACCGTGATGCAGGCCTTCCTTGCGTAGCCGCTGCAGGCACGCGAGCGCGTGGCCCGACAGCAGCAGCTTGAGCATCTCGTCGAACAGACGCGCGGCGGGAACGTTGTTGATGAGGTCGGCGAGTTCGGTGATGGGCTCGCGCGTCGCTTCGTCGATCTCGAAACCGAGCTTCGCCGCAAAACGCACGACGCGCAGCATCCGCACCGGGTCTTCGCGATACCGCGTGGCCGGGTCGCCGATCATGCGCAGCAGGCGCGCGCGC
>BBSL01000064.1 GCA_001319865.1 Burkholderia sp. E7m39
ATGCCATTGTGGTAATCGAGCACGGTCTGCGTGGCCGGGTCGTAGTACATCGCGTTGACGGTGAAGTCGCGGCGCGTGGCGTCTTCGTGCTGCTCGCCCCAGACGTTGTCGCGCAGCACGCGGCCGCTTGCGTCGACGGCGTGCGTGCGGCGGTCCAGCTCGTCGCGCTTCAGACGCTTGGGCGGCGCGGAATCGGCGGGCGGTGCATCCACCAGCGCGCGGAACGTCGACGTTTCGATGATTTCCTGGCCGAACTGCACGTGCACGATCTGAAACCGCCGGCCGATGATGCGCGCGCGGCGGAACAGCTTCTGCACCTGTTCGGGCGTGGCGTCGGTGGCGACATCGAAGTCTTTCGGTGCGATGCCGAGCAGCAGATCGCGCACCGCGCCGCCGACGATGAACGCGCGAAAGCCCGCCTGCTGCAGGCCTTCCGTTACGCGAATGGCGTTGCGCGAAATCAGCGATGGGTCGATGCCGTGAATCTCGGAGGAGATGATGACGGGCACGTCCGGCTCAGGCACTGCGGCCGCGGCCGGCTTGCGCCGGGAGCCGCCTTTCGATGAAGCGGCTTTCGATGCAGGGAGGCTCGCGCGGCCATTGTGCGCGTGTTCGTCGCGCGCGGACTCGTCGGGTTCTGCGGACGGCGCGGTCTCGTCGACGGACTCGGCGTCCTGTCCGAACAGCTTGCGAATGAGTTTCTTGATCACGTGGGTTGAAAGAGTTCGAGGATACGCCAGCCTTGCTTTTGCGCGTGGGCGCGCAGCGTGTCGTCGGGGTTGGTCGCGATCGGGTCCGTGACCTTTTCGAGCAGCGGAATGTCGTTATGCGAATCGCTGTAGAAATAGCTGCGCTCGAAGTCCGACCACGTTTTGCCCAGCGACGCGAGCCATTCTTCCGTGCGCACGATCTTGCCTTCGCGGTAGCTCGGCGTGCCTTTCGGGAAGCCGGTGTAGTCCGATGCCGGATGGCCGTCGATCGTCTCCACTTCGCACGCGATCAGCTTTTCGACGCCGAATGCTTCCGCGATAGGCGCCGTGATGAACTCGTTGGTCGCGGTGACCATGCAGCACAGGTCGCCCGCATCGCGGTGCTGGCGCACCAGTTCCATCGCGGCCGGGACGATTGCCGGCTTGATGACTTCATGCATGTACTGGTCGTGCCAGATTTTCAGCTGCGCGCGCGGATACTTTGCGAGCGGCGTGAGCATTGCCACGAGGTACGCGTGAATGTCGAGCTTGCCGGCCTTGTAGTCGGCAAAGAAGCGATCGTTTTCACGCGAGAAGCTTTCGGCTTCGACAATGCCGAGTTTCACCATGAAGCGGCCCCATTCGTGGTCGCTGTCGGTGGGGATGAGCGTGTGATCGAGGTCGAAGAGAGCGAGATTAGCCATGGGGGACTATTTTACTTGAAGCGGATGACGAGGCTTGTAGCGCCGCACGGCGCGGATTGTCGGCGTTGTCCGGCGACGCGAGCATGGTGCGCAGCAGCGGCAGCGTGACGGCGCGTTTCTGCTCGAGAGAAAAGCGGTCGAGCGCGTCGAGCAGCGCCATCAGGCTTGGCATGTCGCGGCGAAAATGGGTGAGCAGGTAGGCGGGCACGTCGTCGGCGAGATTGATGCCGCGCTCGCGGGCCGCGCGCTTCAACACGGCCGCCTTGCCTTCGTCGGCGAGCGGCGCGACATGAAACACGAGGCCCCAGCCCATGCGCGTGCGCAGGTCTTCGCGCACGTCGAGGCCCATCGGCGCGGCGTTGCCCGCGACGACGAGCGCGCTGGTCGGATGCGCGCGCACCTCGTTGACGAGATTGAACAGCGCGATCTGCTGCGCGCCCGACAGACGGTCGCAATCGTCGACGGCATACAGCGCGACGGTGGGATCGAACGCGAACGCCGCGAGGCTGCTCTGCGGACCGGCGTAGCGCGCGTGTCCCGGCGGTGCGTCGTGCACCAGCGCCTCCAGCAGATGCGTGCGGCCGCTGCCCGTTTCGCCCCAGACATAGAACGTGCGGTCCGCGACGGGACCGGCCGCGAGCGCCGCGTCCAGTCCGCGCAGACGCGTGACCAGCTCGGCGTTGGCGCCGGCGAAGAAGTTGTCGAATGTCGATGGCGGCGGGGTGCCGAGATCGAGCGTCAGTTGGCGCGACACGATAGTTAAGCCGTTAATAAACCCTAATCAGACCCGACCTGCGATCAGTTCTTGTAAAGCGAACTCGACAGATAACTCTGCCGCAGCTCGCGGAACGCGACCGACAAGATCGCGCTCGCGGGCAGCGCGAGCAGCACGCCGAAAAAGCCGAACAGCTGGCCGAACGCGAGCAGCGCGAAGATCACCGCGAGCGGATGCAGGCCGATCCGTTCGCCGACGAGCCGCGGCGTCAGGAAAAAGCTTTCGAGTATCTGGCCCACGCCGTAGATCACGGCCACGGCGCCGAAGCCGTACCAGTTGCCGAACTGCAGCAGCGCGGCGAGCAGCGCGAGCGCGAGGCCCGTCGCGAAACCAATGTACGGAATGAACACGGCGAGCCCCGTGAATATGCCTACGGGCAGCGCGATTTCAAACCCGGCGATGTACAGCGCAACGGCGTAGAACACGGCGAGCACGCCCATCACCAGCAACTGGCCGCGCAGATACTGCGACAGCATGTGATCCATGTCGCGCGCGAGGTGGATCGTCTTCGCGAACCAGCGGCGCGGGATGAAGCCGCGCACGCGCGCGAGCATCGCGTTCCAGTCGTACAGCAGGTAAAACAGCACGAGCGGCACCATGACCACATTGCCGACGATCGTGATCATCACGTTCGAACTGGTGCGGATCGACGTCCACGCGTACAGCGCGACCGTTTGCGCACTGCCTTCGAGCTGGCCCATCACCATGTCGCGGATGCTGACGAAGTCGAGCGAATCGCTCACGCCCAGCACGGCGAGCTTCGGCGTGAGCCAGCCGTGCAGATGCGAGAAGAACATGGGCACCTGGTGGCGGAGCTGCGGCACTTCCTTTTGCACGACGCCAAGCACGAGCAGCACCAGCAGCGTGACGATGAGCCCGAACAGCAGCATCATCAGCAGCGCCGCGATCACGCGCGGCACGCGGCGGCGCGTCATCCACGCGACGCCCGGCTGCAGGATATAGGCGAGGATCGCGCCGAGCAGAAACGGCGTGAGCACCGGGCTCAACAGCCAGAGCAGAATGCCCACGGCGAGCGCAATGGCAAGCCAGATGAAGGCGCGGCGCTGATAGGGCGTGAGGATCGGACTGTTTTGCTGCAAAACGGGGTTCCCTGGTGTCGTGTCGGCGTCTCAAATTCCAGCCACGCGGCCGGCATCGGGTAAAATCGCATTTTACCGACCTTCGAGCTCTCCCCCCATGAATCAACCGAAATCCGCCCCGAATTCCCCTGATTCGGCCCAAGGTCTGTCGTATCGCGACGCAGGCGTGGACATCGATGCGGGCGACGCCCTCGTCGATGCGATCAAGCCCTTTGCCAAGAAGACGCTGCGCGACGGCGTGCTGGGCGGC
Organism: Burkholderia sp. E7m39; assembly: GCA_001319865.1. Lineage (GTDB taxonomy): Bacteria > Pseudomonadota > Gammaproteobacteria > Burkholderiales > Burkholderiaceae > Paraburkholderia > Paraburkholderia bengalensis. The sequence continues at coordinate 3,519 of BBSL01000064.1, forward strand.
ATCGGCGGTTTCGGTGCGCTGTTCGAGGTGCCGAAGAAGTACAAGGAGCCCGTGCTGGTGTCGGGTACGGACGGCGTCGGCACGAAACTGAAGCTGGCGTTCCAGCTGAACCGGCACGACACCGTCGGCCAGGATCTCGTCGCGATGAGCGTGAACGACATTCTGGTGCAAGGCGCCGAGCCGCTGTTCTTCCTCGACTACTTCGCGTGCGGCAAGCTGGACGTCGGCACGGCGGCGACCGTCGTGAAGGGCATCGCGCAGGGGTGTGAGCTGGCGGGCTGCGCGCTGATCGGCGGCGAAACGGCTGAAATGCCGGGCATGTACCCCGACGGCGAGTACGACCTGGCGGGCTTCGCGGTAGGCGCGGTGGAAAAGAGCAAGATCATCGACGGCAGCAAGATCGTGCCGGGCGACGTCGTGCTGGGTCTCGCGTCGAGCGGCATTCACTCGAACGGCTATTCGCTGGTGCGCAAGATCATCGAGCGCGCGCAGCCGGATCTCGACGCCGATTTCGACGGCCGCACGCTCGCCGAAGCGCTGATGGCGCCGACGCATATCTACGTGAAGCCGTTGCTCGCGCTGATGCAGCAGCTCGAAGTGAAGGGCATGGCGCACATCACGGGCGGCGGTCTGGTCGAAAACATTCCGCGCGTGCTGCGCGAAGGCTTGACGGCCGAGCTCGATCACCGCGCGTGGCCGCTGCCGCCGCTGTTCGGCTGGCTGCAGAAGCACGGCGGCGTGGCGGACGCGGAAATGCATCGCGTGTTCAACTGCGGCATCGGCATGGCCGTGATCGTATCCGCCGCCGATGCCGACACGGCGACGGGCCTGTTGTCGGCGGCCGGCGAGCAGGTGTGGAAGATCGGCGTGGTGCGCGACAGCCAGGCAGGCGAGGCGCAGACCGTCGTGGTTTGATCCGCGTCGACAGACGGCGTGTCAAAAAGCCGTTTGGCCAGGTGGCCGGACGGCTTTTTTGTTTTTGCCCGCAGCGCGGTTGCCCGCGCCAGTCCGCGAGCCTTACCGCGCCACGGCCCGCTCGATGGCCCGCACCGCCTGTTGCGTCGCGTCGCTCGCGCAACAATCGATCACCACGCGCTCCGGTATCGCGCGCAGCCACGTCAACTGCCGCTTGCAGAGTTGCCGCGTCGCAAACACGCCCTTGTCGCGCATCGTGTCGTAGTCGGTTTGGCCGTCGAGATATTCCCACGCCTGCCGATACCCCACGCAGCGCATCGACGGCAGACCGGGATGCAGATCGCCGCGCGCGCGCAGCGCTTTCACCTCATCGATGAAGCCGTGCGCAAGCATCGCATCGAAACGCTGCGCGATGCGCGCGTGCAGCACGCTGCGATCGGACGGCTCGAGCGCGATGGGCACGAAACGGTAGCGGCTCGCCGCGTCGTGCGCGCGAGCGGGCGCGGCGAGCAGTGCCGACATCGGCTGGCCCGTCAGCATGAACACCTCTAGCGCGCGCTGGATGCGCTGCGAATCGTTCGGCGCGAGGCGCGCAGCCGTGACGGGATCGACGGCGGCAAGGCGCGCGTGCAGCGCGGGCCAGCCTTCGCGCGCGGCATCGGCGTCGAGCGCGGCGCGCACATCGGCGTCGGCGGCGGGCAGGTCGTTCAGACCTTGCGTGAGCGCCTTGTAGTACAGCATCGTGCCGCCAACGAGCAACGGCACATTGCCGCGTTCGATGATCTCGCCCACGAGCCGCAGCGCATCCGCACGGAAATCGGCGGCGGAGTAGGCATCGGCGGGATCGACGATATCGATCAGATGATGTGGCGCGACGGCGCGTTCTTCCGCCGACGGCTTCGCCGTGCCGATGTCCATCTCGCGATAGACCAGCGCCGAATCGACACTGACGATCTCGACGTTCGCGCGCGCGGCGAACGCCAGCGCGGCGGCCGTCTTGCCGGAAGCGGTCGGGCCGAGCAGGCAGGCGATGGGCGGCGCGAGCGGCGAAGTAATCGGCTGGGATGCGTGCTGCGTCATGACAGGCGGGGCGGACTTGGCGGACTTGAGCGGCGCGGGCGCAGGAACAAAGGCAAGGACAAGGACATAAACGCGGACAGGGCGAAACCGCTCACTGCCCGCGCATGAACAGCCGGTCGAGATCGGCGAGCGTCAGCTGATACCACGTGGGCCGTCCGTGATTGCATTGATCCGCGCGTTCCGTCGCTTCCATCTGGCGCAGCAGCGCGTTCATCTCGTCGAGCGTGAGGCGCCGGTTCGCGCGCACGGCGTGATGGCAGGCGAGCGTGCCGAGCAACTCGTGCTGGCGTTCCGTCAACACGCGCGAGCCGCCGTACGCGTGCAGATCGGACAGCACCGCGCGCGCCAGCGCCTGCAGATCGGCGTCCTTCAGCAGCGCGGGCACGGCGCGAATCGCGATGCTGGTCGGCGACAGCACGGCGAGATCGAAGCCGAGCGCATCGAGCGTCTCGCGTTCTTCTTCGACGACACCGATCTCGACGGCATCCGCCGTCATCGAGACGGGAATCAGCAGCGGCTGCACGGCGATCGTGCGATCGGCGAGCGCGTTCTTGAACTGCTCATACAGGATGCGCTCGTGCGCGGCGTGCATATCGACGATCACGAGGCCGCGCGCGTTCTGCGCGAGCACGTAGATGCCGTGAATCTGCCCGAGCGCAAAGCCCAGCGGCTGCTCGTCGTGCGCGTCGAACTGCTGCGGCGCGAACGTCTGAGGCTGCTGCTGTTGCGCAAAGCCGCCGAAGGGTGGGCGCGCGTCGGTTTCGCCCGCCGTGTCGGGCGCGTCGCGCAGTTCGAGCGTCGTCGAGCCGTGCGCGGTGCCCGCGCCCGTGTCCTTGCGCCCGAACAGCGCGTCATACAGCGCAAGCGGCTGTGCGACGGGCAGCGTGCCTTGCGTCATGCGCGCCTGGCGCAACCACGTGTTGCCGGGCTGCGTGCTGCCGCCGTCGCGGACGTTGAAGCCGCCGCCGAGCGGCGTCGATCCAAACGAGGCCGGCGTGCCCGGCGCTGCCGCCGGCGACGCGAACGGCATCGGCTCGATACGCGCCGCGTGCCCGCCCACCGTCGTTTCCGGCGACGCACCCGCATGCCGCGCGAGCGCGCGCTGCACGGCATGGAAGACGAACTGGTGGATCGAGCGCGAGTCGCGGAAGCGTACTTCGATCTTCGACGGATGCACGTTCACGTCGACGGCCTCGGGCGGCAGATCGAGGAACAGCACATACGACGGAAAACGGTCGCCGTGCAGCACGTCCTCATACGCGGCGCGCACCGCGTGCGTGAGCAGCTTGTCGCGCACGAAGCGCCCATTGACGAAAAAGTACTGCTGGTCGGCGCGTCCGCGGCTTGCGGTCGGCAGGCCCGCGCAGCCGTAGACGGCGAGCGGTCCCGCCGCCTCGTCGAGGGGCAGATGGGCGGTTGCGAACGTTTCGCCGAGAATCTTCGCGACGCGCGTCGCGGGCTCGCTGGCGTTCCAGTGCTCGACGGCGCGCCCGTTGTGGAGCACCGAAATCGCGACGTCAGGCCGCGCGAGCGCGGCGCGCCGGATCATTTCGAGGCAATGGCCGAGTTCTGTCTGCTCGCTCTTCAGAAATTTGCGGCGCGCAGGCGTGTTGAAGTACAGCTCGCGCACTTCGATCGTCGTGCCGCGCGTGCCGGCCGCGGGCGATAGCGAACCCGTCTGCGCGTCGATGCGCGTCGCGTGCGAAGCGTTCCCGGTACGGCTCGTAATGGCCATTTCCGACACCGACGCAATTGACGCGAGCGCTTCGCCGCGAAACCCGAGCGTCGCGACGGCTTCGAGTTCGGCGAGCGAGCGGATCTTGCTCGTTGCGTGGCGCATCAGCGCGAGCGCCAGTTCGTTTTCGGGGATGCCGCAACCGTCGTCGGTGATCGAGATGCGCTTGACGCCGCCTTCGTCGAGCAGGATGCGCAGCGTTTTCGCGCCCGCGTCGAGCGCGTTTTCGAGCAGTTCCTTCACCACCGAAGCGGGCCGCTCGACCACTTCGCCCGCGGCGATCTGGCTGATCAGCTGGTCGGGCAGCGGCTGGATCGCGCGCAGCGGGCGCGGCGCGGAAACGTCGTCGGCGTTGTCGGCGGCGCCCGGCACCGGACGGGCGTCGGGATTCGCTCCAGCAGGCGTACCGGCGGACGTTTCGGAAGAGTCGGGGATTGAGGACATGGCGAAATTATAGCGATTCGTCGCAGCGCGCCTGAACGTGCACAGAACGCTCGACTTTTTTTCAAGACGTCATGGCACTTTCGGTATCATGGCGCGGTCAATTTCCTGCCCCGGACGCAAGCTCTCGTCGGCTGTCCCGCGCGAGCCGCGCCGCACGCGGCAATGTCGGCGGGCCGCTGTCCCCGTCATGTCAGCCATTCGTTTTTAGAGGACGACTTTTTGGACACGCTGCTGCAATTCTTCAATCTTGTCCTGCATATCGACAAGTTTCTCGGAGTATTCATTCATCAGTACGGCGCGTGGGTGTACGCGGTGCTGTTTCTGATCGTGTTCTGCGAGACGGGCCTCGTCGTGCTGCCGTTCCTGCCTGGCGATTCGCTGCTGTTCATCGGCGGCGCGTTCTGCGCGACGGGCGAAATGAATATCGAGCTGCTGATCGTGCTGCTGCTCGCGGCCGCCGTGCTCGGCAACACGGTGAACTACATGATCGGCCGCGCGATCGGGCCGAAGGTGTTCAACTCGCACATTCCCGTGCTCGAACGGTTTCTCGATCGCGAAGCGCTGCGCAAGACGCACGACTTCTACGAGCGCCACGGCGGCAAGACCATCGTGCTCGCGCGCTTCATCCCCGTGGTGCGCACCTTTGCGCCGTTCGTCGCGGGCGCCTCGGAGATGAGCGTCAAGCGCTTCCAGCTGTTCAACATCGCAGGCGCGCTGTTCTGGGTGCTGCTGCTGACGCTGCTCGGCTTCTTCTTCGGCAACATTCCGTTCATCCGCCAGTATCTGAACGTGATCGTGCTGGTCGGTATCGGCGCGGCGATCGTTCCCGTCGTGATAGGCGCGGTGTGGAAGGTGTTGCGCAACAAGCGCCAGCCGGCGCGCTCGGCCGACAATCACAGCCGACGCTGACCGCCAGGTCCCACGCGCTCGCCGTGGGCATCCCGTCCCTCGGCGGGCATGGCGGCACCGCGCCGTGCCATCGTCACAAGCCGCCAATGTTCACAGCCGTCAATCCGGCGACCCTGCGCCGCTACGAAGCGGCGCGTCGCACGACAGGTGTTTCGGGTGTCGGATAGCCCGCTTCGCGGAATGTCTCGACGATCGCGCGGTTCGTATCGAAATAGACCTGCCAGTAGTTGTCGTTGTGCGTGTAAGGCCGCACGCACAGCATGGGGCCTTCCGGCGTGAACGACAGGACTTCGATATCGGGCGGCGGATTCTGCGCGACATTGGGAATGTTCTCCACGGCGGCGCGCAGCCGGTTCGCCGCGTCGACGGGGTCCACGCCGTTCGCGACCTTCGCCGTCAGTTCGACGCGCCGC
>BBSL01000065.1 GCA_001319865.1 Burkholderia sp. E7m39
CCCCCGCCGCGAAATGTGCGAGCAATCCGCCCCACGCCGTGCCGATCGCGAGGCCCAAGCCCGCGAGCAACGCCGCGAACGATGTCGTCTGCACGCCGAACACCTGCAATATCGCGAGCACGAGCAGCAGGTTCAGAATGGCGCCGAGTATCGAGCCGAGATAATGCGCGAGCGTCGGGTCGACCTTGCTGTTGCGCCCGAGCAGCTTGCGCATCAGGCTGATGATGAGTCCGATCGCCCATCGTCCGATGATCCACAGAACGATCGCACCGAGCACCTTGGTCCCGAAGTCGATGCCCCGGGTCATCAGAAAGACGCGTACGGCTTCGATATCCACGATTCCCTCGCTTGAGTAGTCGGTTGGCGTTTGACTGACTGCGTGCGCGCGGCGGCGCAGTGGACGCGGAACCGACCCGAAGCGAATCGGCAGGAAGAGGTGACGCCGCGTCGGTCGCGCGAGCTGCACGACGTTGTTATCGGTACGGCGAACGGCTTGGACTGGTGAGCTGGTGCGATATGCGAGAAACGGCGGCGTATCTGCCGCCGCCTGCAATCATCGATTGTTATAGGCGACGGCGCCGCCGTTAGCAAGACATATTCCCGGCTGGAAAAGGCCGCCGTCGCGCGGGCATGACGGCGGCATCGAGCCTACATCGGCAGTTGCGAACGGGTGTAGGGCGAGCTGCCGATGACGGCGCGCGCCCGGGCGCGTACGGCCGCCTTGCGGCTGCGCATGCGCGACAGGCCAAGCGCGATGCCGCACGCCGTCAGATAGGCGGCTGCGCGCACCAGGAAGGCTTCATTTGTGCTGAACCTGCCGTAGCGCGCCTGCGAATCGGCGAACACGAGCCAGGTCAGCACCGTGTCGAACGCGAGCGCGATGCCGATGAACACGACGAACAGCAGGTAAGCGTTCGCGTGCGTGCCGGGCCTGATCCTGTTGACGACGCAACAGACCGACAGCAGCGCGGCCAGGATGATCAGGTTCGAAATCAGATCGAGCAGAAAATTGATCATGACATGCAGTTGAAAGCGATCGTTTGCGAATGCCGCTCGCAAGCGGTGATCGATATGCCGCAGCCGGCGCCCGGTGCGTAGCGGCGGGATCATTGCACGTCTTTTCATCTCGATAAATGCAAATGTACGGACTCCGGATCAAGACGTTGGAAGCGCACGACAGGCCGTGATTTTTCGCGCTTCTCGAAAAGCCGGACGTAAAAAAAGGTCTCCGGTTGCCCCTCAGGATTACCCACAAGTCGCTCTAAATTGCGTCGCCAACGAGAGTCTTCTTGTAAACGACGACGGTCGATGTTAACTTTCGTCAACTCGTGAACTGTGATGCAAGGCATTGCCGGACACCGTTGACCTTGATGATTGGGCAAGTGAGGAGTTTGGTGCAGCCGAGCTTGGCGACGCTCGCCTGACCAGACGGCTCGTGATGCTGGCGCGCAGGCTTTCGATGGGCCCGCATTGCTCTTTTCCACAATCGCTCAACGGAGCCGAGCTAAAGGCGGCCTATCGTTTTTTTGATAATTCGCGCGTCGATGTCGACGGCGTGCTGGGCGCTCATATTGGTCAAACACTGCGTCGTATGCAGCGCGTCCCAGTCGTCCTTGCAGTGCAGGACACAACTGAATTCAATTTGTCCCACCTGCCAGCAACCGAAGGCTTGGGATATGGCTCCGATTCTCACGTCCGTGGCTTCCTGATACACAGCCTGCTCGCGCTCACGCCAGAGGGCTTGCCACTCGGCGTCATAGGCATGAAAACCTGGATACGTCGACCCGAAGAGTTTGGCAAGAAACATCTTCGCGAACAGCGGCCGGTCCGCGAGAAGGAAAGCGCGAAATGGCTTGAAGGAGGCGAGCAACTGAATGCACTCAAGCCGCACTGTCCAGGCACGCACATCGTCGGCGTGAGCGATCGTGAAGGTGACGTCTACGATGTGTTCCTCGCGCAGCGACCTGCCGGTGTCGACTGGTTGGTGCGAGCATCGTGGAACCGACGTGTTGCTCATCCCGACAGACATCTGTGGGAGACCGTGTTGGCAGCGCCGGCGCTTGGCGAAACACAAATACAGCTGCCGGCGCGTGAGAACCGGCCGGCGCGGACCGCACGACTGGTTGTGCGGTGCATTCCCGTACGCCTTTGTCCACCGTATAGCCGTCGTCGGGAAAAGCTTCCCGAGATTGAGGTGTTCGCAATTCACGCGTTGGAAACGAACGTGCGCGAAGGAGTGGAGCCATTGGAGTGGCTCTTGCTGACTTCGGTGCCCACGCACACGCGGGCGCAGGCCCTTGAACGTCTGGCGTGGTATGCGCGCCGATGGACGATTGAATCGTGGCACCGCGTGCTCAAAAGTGGCTGTCGCGTTGAAGCCCGTCAGTTTGGTAATCTCGACCGGTTCGTGCGCGCGACGGCCTTGTTCGCCGTGGTAAGTTGGAAAATCCTGTATGCCTTGTTGCTTGCCCGCCTTGATGGCAACCTTCCGTGCGAAGTACTGCTGCAACCGATCGAGTGGCAAGCCCTGTATTGCCGGATGCATGGCACCGTAAAAGCGCCTTCTGAGCCGCCTTCACTTGCACAGGTCGTCCTGTGGATCGCCAAACTCGGCGGATATCTCGCACGAAAGCATGATCATCCGCCGGGCCCCACCGTTATCTGGCGCGGCTTCCTTGCCCTGCACGAAATTACGATGATGTACCGCATATTCCGGCAGAATGAATAGCGCGATCACGGCACTTGTGGGTAATCCTGAGGGTTGCCCGGAGACCTTTTATCCTTGCGGTTCGATCGCGGCGGCGGGTCGTTTCGCCGTCACGATCCGGCACGAATCGCGCGGCCTCGCGTTATTGCTCGAGCGGCCATGGATCGAGCGGCTATCGCGTGAGCGTCTATTGCGTCCATGATCCGGCGCGCGCGAAGTCTTCCGCGTCGACGTCGTAGCCCGACGGCTCCCAGCGGATCGCGAGCAGCGCGATCAGGCCGGCCAGCGGCGCGACGGCGATGATCCAGAACACGCGCGTATGCAGCGCAGCCGCGAGCACCGGGAACAGGAACAGCGAAACCGTCGAGCTGGCGCGCATCAGCGTCTGGTTGAAACCGACGCCCACGCCGCGCAGCGAAGTCGGGTAGCTCAGCGACGCGAACGTCATGCTGTGCGAGCCCGGCCCGAAGCCCTGGCCGAACAGGAACAGCGCGAGCATCGCGATTGCGACGGCGACCTGGCCGCCGCCCGCCGGCTTGCCGACCACCGCGAGACCGACGAGCGCCACCAGCTGGCACGCGTAGCCGAGCACCGTGAGCTTCCATGCGCCGATCTTGGGCACCGTACGCACGGCAATGATCCCGCCGACGAACGCAAACGCGAGATTGAGCACCAGCGACGCAAGAATCGTCGTGAGCATCGACTGGGCGAGGAAACTGGAGATGATCACGGGCAGGCCGAACGCCACCGCGTTGTAGGCGAACGACGACGCAATCGCGATCACGGTAGCGAGCACCGTGCGCTTCAGATAGACGCCCTTCAGCAGCGTGCCGTAGTTCTTCCACGACGCGGCGCGCACATGGCTTCGCTTCGCGTTGGCAGCGGCATCCGGCGCGACTTCGGCATCGATGCCATAAGAACGCTTGAGAATCTGCGCGGCGCCTTTGAGATCGCCCTGGTTCGCGGCCCACACGGGCGACTCGCTCATATAGCGGCTGCGGATCACGATGATGGCGATCGCGGGCACGGCGCCGAAGCCGAGAATCAGACGCCACAGCAAGGGCTGATGCGATTCGGGCAGCGTCGCGTAGAACGCGAGCACGAGCAGATACGACACGCTGATGGCGGCATACCAGACAGGACACCACATCGCGACGCGCGCTGCCTTGTTGCCCTTGCCCTGGAGCCGCGAGAACTCGGCGAGAAACGCCATCGCGACAGGCAGGTCGATGCCGACGCCAAGCCCCATCACGAAGCGCGCGCCGCCCAGCACCCACGCGTTCGGCGCGAACGCGCATGCGAGCGCGGCGACCACGAAGAAGAACATGTCGGCCATGAAGACGCGATAACGGCCGATGCGGTCGGTCAGAAAGCCGCCGAGAAACGCGCCGACAATCGCGCCGAACGTAATCGCCGAGGCGACGAAGCCGGTGCCCGCGGGCGTCAGCGAGAATTCGCGCGCGACATCCTTGAGGCCGAACGCAAGTGCGCCGAGATCGTAGGCATCGAGAAACACGCCGCCGAGCGCGATCGCGACGACGATGCGCGCGTCGCTGCCGATGGCGGCGCCCTGGTTGACGAGTGCCGAGACGTCGGCGGCGGAACGGATGACAGGCTTGCTGTGCGCGCGCGACGCCGTCGAAGCGGCCTGCGCGACGCCTGATTCGGGCGCGAGAGTAGTGGACATGCGGCTGCCGCGCGAAAAACGCGCAAAAAGAGCGGATCGTACGGGCGCGCCTGCAAGGCCGCCAACGTTATTTTTGTTATTAGCTCATGCCAGCCGTCATGCCGGATGCATCGTCCCGACATGTGGGAACGTGCTGCTGATGCGGGCGTCAGTTCTTCGACAGGCTGTGCCGATGCGCCGCGCGATAGTCGGTCGGCGAAATCGACAGGCGCTTGCGGAAAATCTTCGCGAGCCCGTCGCCGCTGCGCACGCCGCAGCGGCGCGCAATGCCGTCGATCGACATGTCGGTTTCCGCCAGCAGCAGGCAGCTTGCGTCGAGCCGCGCGCGCAGCAGATATTCCGACGGCGTGAGCCCCACTTGCGCCTTGAAGCGCCGCAGGAAGTTGCGCTCGCTCATCTTCGCCACTTCGGCGGCTTCCGCTACCGAGATATGGCGCGTGTAGTTCTCGCGTATCCAGTGCGCGGCCGTCGTGATCTTGCGGCTGATGCCCTTTTTTTCATCGTCGTCGAGAATCGCGTCGAGGCGGCGCGACGCGCCCGACAGCGCCCGCTCCGAGACGAGCCGCGCCATCGGCGTGCCGTGATCGCGCTTGATGACGGTGAGGGCGGCCGCAATCGAACGAACGGGTGCGTCGACGTCGATCGACGCGCCGGGTTCGATCTGCCATTGCGTTTCGTTGGCGATGGGCGCGGCGGGCGTGCCCGGCGCGTCGGCGGCACCCGGCATGCTGCGCCAGCCGCGCCGCTCGAACGCGAGGTCCGCGGCGGCGAGCACGCCCAAGCCCTCGTCGAGCGCCTTGACGACGCGGATCTTCGGCGCGATGGCGCGCAGGCGCCGGATCAGCCGCTCGTTCGCTTTCGCGCGCGACGCGCCCGGGCCGCCGACGATGAACAGCGTGTCGAAGCCGTTCAGAAGCGGCCCATTGAGGCTCTCGGTCCATACGCGCAGCGAGCAGCTGCTGATGACGCTGCCGCCCATCTCGGACAGCATCACGATGGAATACGAGGGCTCGATGTCCGGATTGTCGGCGCCGGACTCGTCGGCCTGAGCTTCGTTGGCGAGTCGGAATGCGTCCGCGAGCAGACAAACGTCGCTTAACGGAAATCGTTCAAAAACGAGAATACCGATACGTTTGACCATGTGCCCGACGTTGACGACTGCGCTCGACGAGGTTGAATCCAGCCACCGACTCACCGCGTGCTGATATCGCATCGTCTGTCTCCAGTGCCGAGGACGGC
>BBSL01000066.1 GCA_001319865.1 Burkholderia sp. E7m39
TGCGTGCCTTGCGTCCATCATAGGCCGACACTTTTGAGCGCTGAACATTCAAGTCGGAAAATACCGAGAAGTTGGCAGATCGACTCGATATTCGCGGAATACGCTGGCGTATCGATGCTTGTCAATCAACTCACAAGAGGCGCGAACATGCTCAGCATACGCAAGGCGGTGTTTCCCGTGGCCGGTCTCGGCACGCGGTTTCTCCCGGCGACCAAGGCCAGCCCGAAGGAAATGCTGCCCGTCGTCGACAAGCCGCTGATCCAGTACGCGGTCGAGGAGGCGATCGCCGCGGGCATCACCGAGATGATCTTCGTCACGGGGCGCAGCAAGCGCGCGATCGAAGATCACTTCGATAAGTCCTACGAGGTCGAGTGCGAGCTGCTCGCGCGCGGCAAGCTCGCGCTGCTGGAGCTGGTGCAGAACATCAAGCCGAGCCACGTCGAATGCTGCTACGTGCGCCAGTCCGAGCCGCTGGGGCTCGGCCATGCCGTGCTGTGCGCGGAAAAACTGGTCGGCGACGAGCCGTTTGCCGTGATCCTCGCCGACGACCTGCTCGACGGCGAGCCGCCCGTGCTGTCGCAAATGGTGAATCTCTTCAACCACTATCACTGCTCGATCGTCGGTGTCGAGGAAATCGAAAAACACGAATCGCGCTCATACGGCGTGATCGACGGCAAGCGCTGGGACGACCGGCTCTTCAAGATGTCGGGCATCGTCGAAAAGCCCGCGCCGCAGGAGGCGCCGTCGAATCTCGGCGTGGTCGGCCGCTACGTGCTGATGCCGGCGATCTTCGAGCGTCTGCGGCGCCAGCAGGCGGGCGCGGGCGGCGAGATCCAACTGACGGACGCGATCCAGGCGCTGCTCGGCAGCGAGCAGGCGCTCGCGTATCAGTACCACGGCAAGCGCTATGACTGCGGCAGCAAGCTCGGCTATCTGAAGGCGACGGTCGAGTTCGCGCTGCGCCATCCCGAGGTCAAGGACGCATTCGATGCCTATCTGCGCGGCCGCATGAGCGGCGAGCCCGCCGCGCAGGGCGAGGGCCCGCAGGAAGTGCTCGCCGATCTTCTCTCGCGTGTCTAGCGCGCGCGCTCATGGCGCGCGCGCCTGAGACCGCTCGATAGCGCTCGAGCACAGCACGGCGCGGCGGCATGGTCCGCCGCGCCGTTTTCATTCGATGGCGCTGCACCTGCCGCGCTTGTTGCTCGCGTGGTTCACGAGCGCAGGCGGGCGTTTCCGTTCGCGGACTCGCTACGGGCCGACGCAGCGGCAAACGCCCCGCTCGCGCGAATCAGCGGAAATACGCCTTGGTGTTCTCGTGCACGTCGTCGCGCGCGAGCAGCGCTTCGGGCGTGAGCCAGATGTAGCGGCTGTGCTGATCGAAGCGGCCGACGGAGGCTGTGTTCTCGAGCGTCAGGAAGTAGGCGATCACGACATAGTGCGTAGTGATTTCCTCAGCGCCCGCAAAATTGTCCTTGTACAGATGCTCGAACAATCCGCCGAAGCGCGCGGCCGAGCGCTCCATTCCGGAGATGCCCAGCTCCGCGTCGACAATGCGCGTGAAGGCGGCATCGAGCCGCTCGTTCTTGCAGATGCGTCCGCCCGGCACGAACCACGTGCCGAGCGCTGGCCGGTTGCGTCGATGCCCGACGAGCACGCGGCCCGCGTAGTCCGAAACGATCAGGTCGATCGACACGAGCGGCGTCATTCGCACGACCTGAAGAAAATCGTCTGCTTCGAGAAAATCGGCGCAAGTGGCGGCCATGTCGCTGTCTCGTCGTGTGGTTTGTTTGAGGGATGAAGCCGTCTAATGCGGCGTGCCGTCTCTATTGGTCCCGGTCGCTGGTGAAGAGCTTCGATGTGGTGCCGAACAGCAGGGCAATCACGACGACCACCCCCGCGCACAGCAGCAGCGCGGCGGCCAGCATCGCAACCACCACTACCATGATCCAGCCCAAACCGGTCATTCCACCGCTCCGTTGTCGTAGCGTCGCGTGCGCCGCGACGCTTGCGGCATTGACGAGAGTCTAGACGCAGCAATAATTTGCCGTGCTGTCGCCTGACGCCTAAATCCCGTCTCGTATGGCCAAATCGTCGTGCCATGCATGAGCGGCGGCGGTGCATGGCCCGCTGCTTCGCTGTCCACACGAAACCCAAGCCCGCGCGATGCCGCTCACGGCGCGACGTAACCCGCCGGTGTCGTGATGTTGGCCTTCATCACGCTCGCATTCGACGACACCACATACACGGGCGATTCCGTCAGCGCGAGCGTCACGTAGCCGTCCTCGTATGCGACGCTCGACGGATTGCCCATCATGTCGAACACGGTTACCTTGCCCGCGCTGCCCGGCGCGTCGACCTGCAGACGCCAGTTCACGCCCGCGGCGGGATCGAAGTGCGTCGACTTGTTCCACCTCGCGTTGTCGTGCGTCCAGGCGGCCGTGATGACCTTGCCGTTGTTCAGACGCTGGAACGCGTAGGCATATACGTTGGCAGGCGTGCGTTTGATCGGCCCGAGGGTCGCCGTGCCGTCGATCAGCCGCGTCATCGCCGCAATCGCCGAAGCGGCCGGCTTCGGGCTGATCGTGCTGGGACCATATGCGCCCTTCGGATGATCGAGATCGAAGAACACGCCATAGCCTGGCGTGGCGTCGGGGAAATCGTTCGCGTAGAAGATGTAGCTGACGTCCGCACCCTCGCCGAGCAGGATCAGATGCGTGCGCGCGACCACGGCGCCTTGCGCATATAGCACGTCGCCCGAAGGGTAGTGCGGCCCGTATTGCTCGCCGACGTCGTAGCTGATGCCCGTTTCCGTCGCGAACAGTTTCGCGCCAGGACGGTACTGATCGGCCATGACGCGGCGCAGCGCGCGCATCGATGTCGGCAGCGCATAGCGGGCCTGTTGCGGATCGCTAGCGTTCATCAGACGCTCGGGCGGATGCGACGGGCTGTTGCCGTTCGGATCGTAATAGCCGTGGATCGCCACGCCATCCAGATACTTCGGCAGGCCGAGCGGCGCGAGGCGCTTCAGCGATTCGATGTTGCCATCCACGGAGCCATACGTCGGGCCCATCACGACGCCCGTCGGATCGGTTGCGTGAATGCCGTCGTAGACGGCCTTGTACAGCTCGACGAAGTGCGCATCGGTGTCTTTCCACGGCAGGCCGCCGCCTTCATCGGGTTCCCACGTCACCTGATAGTAGTTGCTCTGTTGCGTCGGAAAGACCGTTGCGCGCACACGATTCGATTCGGTGCCCACACGCTGCATGTATTCGCGCAGCGCGCTCGTCGACTTCGGCGGATAGCTGTGCGTCTGTTTGCCCGTCGGGCTCGCCCAGCCCGGAAAGCCGTCCAGCTGGATGAGCCGCAGCAGGTCGCCTTGGCGCAGCCACGGCTCCAGTTGCCGCGTGGCGGGATTGAACGTGTCGGCGCGATCGGGTTCTTCCTTGTACCAGTTGCGGTTGTCGTTGATCCACGCGAGGCCGAGCCGCGTATACAGCGGGCGATAGCCGTCGCCGTCGCAGCAGTGCTGGCCGGGTCCGATATAGGCGCTCCCCTGGCCGCCGAAGCGATGCCAGTCCGCGCGCGCGAAATGCACAGGCGGCACGCTCGCCGATACGTCGGGCAGCACGCCGAACGTCGCGATGCCTTCGGGCCGCGTGCCGCGCGACGGCAATTGCCCATGCGCCTGTTCGAGCGATGCCGACACGGCGAAATAGCCGGCCAGCGACGATACGCAATTCAATGTCGCCTGATGCGCGCCTGGCGCGACGCCATAGGTTCCGCTTGCCCGCACGGCTCCCCACGCATCGCGTATTTGCCATGCGAGCTTGTCTTCACGCGACGCGCGCGTGGTGATGACGATCGGGAACGAACGGTCGAGCGGAAAGAGCCGGCTGCCGTCGCTGTTCGGCGTGTCGGCTTCGATGAGATCGCCGTTGGCGTTGGCCGCCACTGTTTCTGTCGAACGGTTGCAACGGAGTACCTGGGAATTGGCTGCGTGCGGCGGCGCTGCTGGTGACGGCGCTGTCGTTGGCGGCGCGCTCGCGTCGGAGGCTGTCTTGGTGTCGGCGCGCTTTGCGCTGGCTTCGCTATCGGCCGACGCCTGGTCGCAACCGCTCGCCATCGCTATGGACAGCGCCACGATCATCAGGCGAAAAGCGGGCGACGTACTGCGTGAAATTGAGCATCGCGGATGCGATGCGCGTGTGTTACCGGTTCGATGGTCGCCATCAGTCATTATTTCTCCAATAGGTATGGATGACCGGCCAAACGCAATTGCGCGACCCAGATTACACCGTCGACTTAGCAGGAATTCGACGTTTTCTAGTGTTCGGGCGCAAGTTTCGTGGCGGATGGATGCGAATGTTGCGTCGGTGCGACGCTGGATCGTGGCGTGAGATGACTAGAGCGGTCCATCCGCTTCGCATAAGCGCTGGCCACGGTACGACAAGGTCTTGAGCAGGCCTGGAGCGTGCCCGCGGACACCTCTTTTGCCCGTTTGGCTGCCCCTTGTTAGCGCCCATGCGACTTCTTTTAGGGCCCGGTGTTTCGTGTTTGAAACATTAATCGATTTATTTATGGGGGAACTCAAAAAGAAATAGAAGAAATTATTCGGATTGCCTTTGGCTTTCTTATAATTCCTAATTCGTGCACTCGTGTGCGAGATTTCATCATATCAATAAAGCTTTGATTTCACATAATTGGAATGACTATTTGCGCAGAATTCCGGTTATAAGCAATTCGTTACAAGTAACTATTGCAGGATGAATTGTAAAACCGAAAAAATTGCTGCGCATTTGATATGAGGAAATCGCTATTGCAACAATTTGTAACGCTTTGTACGAGGCCTGGCGTGATGTTTGACGGTATCTCGTTCGTCTTATGAGATGTTGAAATTGGCAAGGGAATTCGGGTCGCGATAATCGGCTTCGCTGATTGGCGAAATCCGGGTTGAAAGGCTTTGTTCGTCCATCGGACCGAATACGCCAATACATCGTCAGTTTCAGTCAGTAGCCGCCGGGATTGTTTTTTTAATGCGTATGATGCACTGCACATCGCATGCATTTATCTGTTTCTTTCCACGCCGGAAAGGGCAAGGGGGAAGAGTCATGGCGTATGCAAGTCTGGAATCTCCGATGGTCGGCTGGGTACGAGCGCCTGAGCGCAACGCGCACTACGCGACCGCCACTCGCCACATTGCAATTCTGCTGTTCGACGGATGCTCCCTCCTTGGCGCAGGCATCGTCGCCGAGGTATTTCACGCAGCAAACGAACTGTCCGCATCCGCCAGTCACGGCTGGACTTACGACGTCAGCTTTCTCTCCGCGGCAGGCGGCAATATTACCTGCTCGTCATCCATTCGCGTCTGGACGGACGGACTCGACGCGCGCCATTACATGGGCTTCGATGCGCTGTTCGTGGCGGGCGGCAAAGGCGCGCGCAGCGCGGCCCGCGACGAACGGCTCATTGCGTGGCTGCGTCGCGTGCATGCGAACACGAGCACCGTGCGCCCTATCGGCGAAGGACGCTCGCTGCTGGACGCGGCCTGCATCAACGGCTCGGCGCAGCGCGACTTCGGCAGCTACACGGTGCGCGAAGAGCAGGACGAACGTAACGGCAGCGAAGCGAACGACCGTCTCGAATCCATGAAGAGCGCGCTGATGCTGATCAAGCGCGATCTCGGCATCGACGTCGCGCGCAACGTGGCCGAACGCCTGATGCCCGACGCCGGCGACAGCCTGATGTCACTATTGGGCGACAGCACGGGCAAGAGCCCTGCCGACAAGGTGCGCGCCGCGGCGCGCTGGCTGCAGGAAAACTGTCAGCGTTCGATCTCCATCGCCGACGCCGCCCAGGTGGCCGCGATGAGCGAACGCAACTTCCTGCGCCGCTTCAAGATGGAAGTGGGCGTGACGCCCTCCGATTACCTGCTGCACGCACGTCTTGCGATTACCTGCAGCCTGTTGACCGACTCCGAACTGCCCGTCGACAAGATCGCGCGGCGCACGGGCATGGGCAACGGCGACCGCCTCGCCAAGATCTTCCGCAAAAGAATGAAAGTCTCGCCGACGGAATACCGGATGAAAACCCGGCGCGAGGCAGGCATCTAGTCGCGCACGAAACGAGAACCATTCGGATCGTCATGCCTCGCCGTCAAAAGCAGACATTAAGGAGTGCATAAATGATAGTCGACGAGAACAATCCGGCGAATGCGTCGGCGCCGGGCAACCCATTGCCGGACTGTACGCATATCGTGCCCGTGATACTCGCGGGCGGCTCGGGCACGCGGCTGTGGCCGATGTCGCGTGAGAACTTCCCGAAGCAGCTGATCGGCGTCGTCGGCTCGGAGTCGCTGCTGCAGGATACCGTGCACCGGATGGAAGGTTTCCCAGCGGGTTGGGAGGTGTCGAACGCGCCTATCGTCGTGTGCGGCGAGGAGCATCGCTTCGTGATCGCCGAGCAGTTGACGTGCAACGGCTGCACTCCGCGCCTCGTGGTCGAACCGGCGCGCCGCGACACGGCGCCCGCGCTCACGCTGGCGGCCGCGCTGGCCTGCGCGAACGGCGACGACGCGATTCTCGTCGTGATGCCGTCCGATCACGCCATCGCCGACGTGCCCGCGCTGCAGCGCGCGCTTCAGGTTGCCGCGCGCCACGCGCAGCGCGGCTCGATTGCGACGCTCGGCGTGCCGCCGCGCGCGCCCGAAACGGGCTTCGGCTATATCCGCGTCGGCAGGAAGCTCGACGACGATGCGCGCGAGATCGACGGCTTCGTCGAAAAGCCCGCTGCCGAACTGGCAAAGCAATACGTCGCGCAGGGTTCGTACTGGTGGAACAGCGGCATCTTCATCGTGCGCGCGAGCGTGTGGCTCGCGACGCTGCAATCGCTGCAGCCCGACATGCACGCCGCGTGTCTCGCGTCGTTCGTGCAAGGGAAGTTCGACGGCACGACGTTCCGGCCCGCCGCGGACGCGTTCACGCGTTCGCCCGCCGACTCGATCGACTACGCCGTGATGGAGCGCCTGAATGCGTCGGCAGGCTGGACCTCCGCGGGCGTCGTGGTGCCGCTCGACGCGGGTTGGTCCGATCTCGGCTCGTGGGATGCCGTGTGGGCCGCGCAGCCCAAGGATGAAAACGGCAACGTCGCGCGCGGCCGCGTGATGTTCGAAGGCGCCGTGTCGAGCTATGCGCATTCGGAAGGGCGGCTCGTCGCGTGCGTCGGTACGACGAACGTGGTCGTCGTCGAAACGGCGGACGCCGTGCTGGTCGCGGATCGCTCGCGCGTCCAGGACGTCAAGGGGCTGGTTGCGCGCATCAAGGCGCAGAAGGCGCCCGAAGCCGACGCGCATCGCAAGGTGCGCCGTCCGTGGGGCTTCTACGATTCGATCGATCACGGCGACCGCTTCCAGGTGAAGCGCATCGTCGTCACGCCGGGCGCGAAGCTGTCGCTGCAACTGCATCACCATCGCGCGGAGCACTGGATCGTCGTGCGCGGCACGGCGCTCGTCACGCGCGGCGAAGAGCAGTTTCTGCTGACGGAAAACGAGTCCACTTATATCCCGCTCGGCGTGCGTCACCGGCTCGAAAACCCGGGCAAGGTGCCGCTCGAGATCATCGAGGTGCAGTCGGGCTCGTATCTGGGCGAAGACGACATCGTGCGCTTCGACGACACCTACGGACGCTGCGGGCAAACGCAGACCCAAAGCCAGTTGCCGGCCGACAGCCAGCAACAGGCGCAGGGCGAGAGTCAGGGCGCGGGGCAGAGCCCGACTCGCGCCGCGGGCTAGATCCGCGGCGTCGCAGCACGCACCACCCGAACGACAGGTAACGAACGACGAATGGCAGGGTGAACGATATGCGGGACTTACAGGACTTTTTCGCGCGGGTCGCGGACGTGGCGGTGATTCTGTTGGGCGCCGTCGTCGCATCGCAGATCCGCTTCGACGAATTCTCACAGCGCGGCTTCTACGACGCGTTCGTTCTCTTCTCCGCGGCATTCGCGCTGGCGATGTTTCCGGCGTTCGGCGTCTATGCATCGTGGCGTGGCCGTTCGAAGCTCGCACTCGCGGGGCAGGTCGCGCTCGCGTGGGTGGTCGTGCAGGGCTGCGCGCTCGCGCTGATGTATTCGCTGCATCGCATCGACATCGTGTCGCGGCTGTGGTTCGCGTACTGGACGGCGATGGCGGGCGGCCTGCTGATCGCGTGGCGGCTGATCGCGCATGCCATGCTCGCCCGCGCGCGCCGCGCCGGCTGGAACCTGCATCAGGTGGCGATCGTCGGCAGCGGCGGGCATTGCGACCAGATCCTGCGCCGCATCGAATCGCAGCCGGCCACGGGGTTTCGCGCAACGGCCGTGCTCAACACGCATCCTGAGGATTCGCCGCTCACCAACCCGCGCGTCAATTGCTTCGATTCGCAGCAGGCGTTCGCCGACTACGTGCGCAGCAACGACGTGCACGAACTGTGGCTCGCGCTGTCGCTCACCGACGAGCGCACGATCTTCCGTCTCGTCACCGAGTTTCGCAACGACCTCGTCAACATCCGCTTCATGCCGGACGTGCGCAGTCTTGCCCTGTTCGACACCAGCAGCGTGATCGATCTGCTCGGCGTGCCCGCCATCAACCTGGTCGCGTCGCCGCTGTCGTCGCGCGCGCTCTTCAAGAAAGAGCTGTTCGACCGCGTGTTCGCCGCGTGCGCGATCATCGGCCTCGCGCCGCTGTTGATCGCGATTGCGATTGCCGTGAAGGTGTCGTCGCCGGGGCCCGTGTTCTTCCGGCAAAAGCGCAAGGGCGCGGACGGCCGCGTGTTCAAGATCTACAAGTTCCGCTCGATGCGCGTGCATACCGAGGAAGCCGGCAAGGTCAGCCAGGCGACCAAGGGTGATCCGCGCATCACGCGGGTGGGCGCGTTCCTGCGCCGCACCAGTCTCGACGAGCTGCCGCAGTTCTTCAACGTGCTGCGCGGCGATATGTCCGTGGTCGGGCCACGCCCGCACGCACTCGAACACGACGATCTGTATCAGAAGGTCGTGGCCGGCTATATCCATCGGTATCGGATCAAGCCGGGTATTACAGGCTGGGCACAAATAAATGGTTTTCGTGGCGAAACCGATCGCATCGAGAAGATGGAGCGGCGCGTCGCGCATGACCTGTATTACCTGGGGCATTGGACGTTCTGGCTCGATATGCGGATCATCGGCGCCACGATCGTCAAAGGCTTCATTCATACCAACGCGTACTGAGTCGGGGAGCAAGCCAATGAAAAAGGACCAAGCTCCCTCGTTAGGAGGAACTGCCATGAATCGCATTCGAACAGGCGTATGCGTCCCGTTATTGCTGTCGATCTCGGTGGTGTTTTCAGCTTGCAGCATCGTTCCCGGACAACGAATGGTT
>BBSL01000067.1 GCA_001319865.1 Burkholderia sp. E7m39
GCTGCCCGAAACGGGCGGCGAGTACAGCAGCGAGCCTGAACAGAACGTCCAGATTCCCGTCACCGACATCAACCTCAAGCTGTTGCGTGACATGAAGGGCCAGACGTCGGAACTGAACCAGCAGATCGCCGGGCTCTTCAGCCCGAAGGCGCCCAGCTACAAGCTCGGGCCGGGCGACGTGCTGCAGATCACCGTCTGGGATCACCCTGAACTGGCGGCCGCACTCGGCCAGCCGGCGCAGCAGCTCAGCAAGAGCGACCCGGGCCTCGGCTTTCTCGTCGACGCCGACGGCAATATCCAGTTCCCATATGCGGGCACGATGCACGTCGCGGGCAAAGATGCCACCACGGTGCAAAAGGAGTTGTACAAGAAGCTGAGCGTCGTTTATTCGAAGCCTGAAGTGACGGTGCGCGTCGCGTCGTTCCGTTCGTCGCAGGTGTATGTGGACGGCGAAGTACACGCGCCCGGGCCCGCGCAGATCAACGACATCCCGATGTCGCTGACGGAAGCGATCAACCGCACGGGCGGCTTCACGCCGAATGCCGATCAGAGCCACGTCGAGCTCACGCGCGACGGCAAGACGTATGAGATCAACGTGCCCGATCTGATCCGGCGCGGCCGCGTTCCGACCTCGATCTATCTGCAACCGGGCGACCTGCTGCGCGTCGGCGCACGCGACGAGTACGGCGTCTATCTGATGGGCGAAGTCAACAAGCCGGCGACGATCCTGCCGATGCGCGACGGACGGCTCACGCTGGCCGAAGCGCTGTCGCAGGCGGGCAGTCTGAACCCGAACACGGCTTACGCGAAGCAGCTCTTCGTGATCCGCAACTCGATGAGTGAGAAGCCCGAGATCTACCACCTCGACGCGACGTCGCCGACTTCGATGGTGCTCGCGAACCAGTTCAACCTCGAACCGAAAGACGTCGTGTACGTCGACAACAACGGTCTCGTGAAATTCAACCGCGTGCTGAACCTGCTGTTGCCTGCAATCAACGCTGGCGTGACGGCGGCACTGCTCGCGAAGTAGGCGGCATGACATGCGTTGCGTGGTGCGGCAACGGGGTGCATGCACGCAACGCTTTCAACACTGTCGGTACTTGATGGATCACGCAAATGGCTATCAACTTTGACAATCGCTATACGGACGTCAGTCCGGACGAGATGCACCTGACGGATTATCTGCAGGCCATCGTCGCGAACTGGCGCTCGATCCTGCTGATCACGCTGGCCGTCACGGCGCTGGGCACCGCCTATGCATTCCTGGCGACGCCCGTTTATCGCGCGGACGTGCTGTTCCACGTGGTCGACAAGGCCGAGAACAACAACAAGCAGGACGGCCTGCAGCCGCTGACGGGCATGTTCGATACGAAGCCGTCGACGGCAGCCGAGATCGAGTTGATGAAGTCGCGGCTCGTCACCGAAGAAACCGTCAAGAAGCTGCACCTCGACATCTCCGCGCGGCCGCACACGCTGCCTTTCATCGGCGGGATGCTCGCGCCGCTGATGAACGGCAAGTGGGGCATCAAGCTGCCGCCGTCGATGCAGCTGTCCAGCTACGCGTGGGGCGACGAAAGCATCAAGGTGTCGCGCTTCGACACGGCGAAGGACATGTACGACAAGGACTTCATGCTCGTCGCAGGGCAGAACGGCGACTTCGTGCTGAGCAATCCCGACGGCGTCGCGATTCTCGAAGGCAAGGTCGGCGAGAACGTCGTGCGCGAAACGCCGTCAGGCCCGATCTCGCTGCGCGTCGATGAAATGGTCGGCGCACCGGGCACGCGTTACGAACTGACGCGCGCCTCGACGCTGACCACGGTCGAACGCCTGCAAAAGTCGATGGACGTGGCGGAATCGACGCTGCAATCGGGTGTGATCCGCGCGAGTCTGGAAGGGCAGAATCCGAAGCTCACGGCCGACATCATGAACAGCATGGCCAACGAGTTCATCCGGCAGGATGTGGAGAGCCGTTCGTCGGAAGCAGAGCACATGCTCGCGTTCCTCGACCAGCAATTGCCGCAACTGCGCAAGGAACTCGACGCTGCCGAGCAGCGTTACAACACGTTCCGCAACCAGCACGGCACCGTGGATCTGAGCGAAGAAAGCCGCCTGCTGCTGCAACAGATCGTCGACAACAAGACCAAGCTCGTCGATCTGCAGACGCAGCGCGCGGAGATGTCGCAGCGCTTCACGGCGAATCACCCGGCCGTCGCCGCGCTCGACGCGCAGATCGCCGCGCTGCAGGGCAATCTGTCGAAGATGGGCAAGAGCGTGCAGACGCTGCCCGACACCGAGCAGACGGCGCTGCGCCTGTTGCGCGACGTGCATGTCGACACGGAGCTGTACACGAACCTGTTGAACAGCGCGCAGCAGCTGCGCATCGCGAAGGCGGGCCAGGTCGGCGATGTGCGCATCGTCGACTTCGCCGAAGCGCCCGACGATCCCGTGCGTCCGAAGCGCCTGCTCGTGATTCTCATCAGCTTGGGCGGCGGTCTGCTGATCGGCATCGTGTTCGCGTTCGTGCGCAAGTCGCTGTACGGCGGTGTGGAACGTCCGGACGAACTGGAAGCCGCGCTCGGCGTGCCGGTGTTCGCCGTCGTGCCGCGCAGCGAACAGCAATTGCGCCTGCAGCAGGACGTGATGATGCGCCGCCGCGGCCTGCACGTGCTCGCCGAACAGGCGCCGCAGGACATCGCCGTCGAAGGCGTGCGCAATCTGCGCACCTCGCTGCAGCTGACCGTCGACGACGTGCAGAACAACGTCGTGATGCTGACGGGCTCGCGCCCCGATGCGGGCAAGTCGTTCCTGTCGGTGAACCTGTCAGCGCTCGTCGCCTCGACGGCCAAGCGCACGCTGGTGATCGACGGCGACATGCGGCGCGGCGACGTGCATTCGCACTTCGGCCTGCAGCATCAGCCGGGTCTGTCGGATGTGCTGCGCGGCGGCGATCTGCAATCGTCGATCCAGCGCGAGGTGCTGCCCGGCCTCGACGTGCTGACCAAAGGCTCGCTGCCTTCGCATCCTTCGGAGCTGCTGATGAGCAAGCGCTTCGAGACCATGCTCGACGAGCTGAAGAAGCAGTACGACCTGATCATCATCGATACGCCGCCCGTCCTCGCCGTCACGGATTCGACCGTGATCGGCAAGCACGTCGGGACGACGTTGCTCGTGATTCGTCATGGTCGCCATCCCGTCGGCGAGCTCGCGGAAACCGCGAAGCGCCTGCGCAATGGCGGCGTGAATTTGCAAGGGGTGTTGTTGACCGACGTACCGCAGGCGGGCGCGTTCATCGGCTCGGGTTATCGCGGCGGCTACTACGGTTACGAAAGTATCGCAGGCTAAACAACGCGATTCCTGTCCGGCGGGCGGCGGGGCCGCCCCGACGACATCAATGAGGAGAATACAATGACTCGAAAGGTTGCCTTGATTACGGGCATCACCGGCCAGGACGGCTCATATCTGGCCGAGCTGTTGATCGACAAGGGCTACGAGGTGCATGGCATCAAGCGTCGCTCGTCGTTGTTCAACACCGACCGGATCGACCACCTCTATCGCGATGTACACGACCCGGACCAGCGCCTGCAACTGCATCACGGCGATCTGACCGATTCGACGAGCCTATTGCGCATCATGCAGCGCGTCGAACCGGATGAAGTCTATAACCTCGCAGCGCAAAGCCATGTCGCCGTATCGTTCGAAGAACCCGAATACACGGCCAACGCCGACGGCATCGGCACGCTGCGCCTGCTGGAAGCGATCCGCATCTGCGGCTTCGAGAAGAAGACGCGCTTCTATCAGGCATCGACGTCGGAACTCTACGGCCTCGTGCAGGAAGTGCCGCAGCGCGAAACCACGCCGTTCTACCCGCGCAGCCCGTATGCTGTCGCGAAGCTGTTCGCGTACTGGACTACCGTCAATTATCGCGAGGCGTACGGCATCTACGCGTGCAACGGCATCCTGTTCAATCACGAGTCGCCCGTGCGCGGCGAGACCTTTGTCACGCGCAAGATCACGCGCGCCATCGCGCGCATCGCCGTCGGCCTGCAGGATCAGCTGTATCTCGGCAACCTGTCCGCGCTGCGCGACTGGGGCCATGCGCGCGACTACGTCGAAATGCAATGGATGATGCTGCAGCAGGAATCGCCGGAAGACTACGTGATCGCGACGGGCGTGCAATACAGCGTGCGCGAATTCGTGCAGCGCGCGGCGGCCGAACTGGGCATCACGGTGCGCTTCGAAGGCAGCGGCGTCAATGAAGTGGGCATCGTCGAGCATGTCGAGCGGCGCCAGCGCAGCGAGATGCGCGTGCAGGCGGGCGACGTGATCGTGCGCGTCGATCCGCGCTACTTCCGTCCGACGGAAGTGGAGACGCTCCTCGGCGATCCGTCGAAAGCGCATCAGAAACTGGGCTGGAAACCCGCGACCTCGTTCGAATCGCTCGTCAAGGAAATGGTCCTGTCGGACTACCAGATCGCGCGGCGCGATGCACTCGTCACGCTGGCCGGTTTCAAGGCGCTGGAACATCACGAGTGACGCCCATGGACAAGAACGCACGCATCTTCGTCGCGGGGCATCGCGGGATGGTCGGCTCGGCGCTCGTGCGCAAGCTCGAGGCGAGCGGCTATCACAATCTCGTATTGCGCACGCATGCCGAACTCGATCTCACCGATCAGGCGGCCGTCAACCGCTTCTTCGAGAGCGAGCAGATCGACGTCGTGCTGCTCGCGGCGGCGCGCGTCGGCGGCATTCTGGCCAACGCGACGCAGCCGGGCGAGTTCCTCTATGAGAATCTCGCGATCGAAACCAACGTGATTCACGCGGCGTATCGCGCGAATGTCGACCGGCTCGTGTTCTTCGGTTCGTCGTGCATCTATCCGAAGATGGCGCCGCAGCCGATCCGCGAGTCGTATCTGCTGACCTCGGAACTGGAGCCAACCAACGACGCGTACGCGATCGCGAAGATCGCGGGCCTCAAGCTGTGCGAGGCGTACAACCGCGAGTACGGCACGCGTTACGTCGCGCTGATGCCGACCAATCTGTACGGTCCGAACGACAACTACGACCTCAACCATAGCCACGTGCTGCCCGCGCTGATCCGCAAGGCGCACGAAGCGCGCCTGAACGGCGATGCGACGCTGTCCGTGTGGGGCAGCGGCACGCCGCGGCGCGAGTTCCTGCACGTCGACGATCTGGCGGCGGCGACCCTCTTCGTGCTCGAACACGACGTGCACACGGGGCTCTTCAATGTCGGTGTCGGCGAGGATCTGAGCATCCGCGAACTGGCCGAGACGATCTGCAACGTGGTGGGCTTCGAGGGCGAGCTGAAGTTCGACGCGAGCAAGCCGGACGGCACGCCGCGCAAGCTGCTCGATGTGTCGCAACTGGCGCAGATGGGCTGGCGCGCGAACATCGGCCTGCTCGAAGGAATCGGCGGCACGTATCGCGAGTTTGCCGCGACGTATGACGAGAAGTACGGAGACAAGCAGGCAGGCAAGCACGCAGACAAGCAGGCAGACAAACGCGAGAGCGCGCCCGCAGCCCAGTTTGGCGCGCCTTCGTTGGCAATGGCCGCTCGCGCCTGAAGAACCGCTCCTGGTGACGGACGTCGCTTGGGACCGGGATAAGGGCGACGTCCGTTCTTTTTCAGGAGAACGCCAGTTTTGAACGCATGAGGACTGCAAGAACATGAACGCGTCAGTCACGATCTTTCACAACGTGGTCTGGTCACGGCACAAGGGCGCCGTGTTCTCCGCGTTGCATCACATCTCGGCATCAGGCGCGATACGTTATTCGATGGTGCAGATCGCAGACACGGAGCACGACCGCATCGGTTTTTCCGAGGTCGATTATTCGTTTCACCGGTATCCCATGCACAAGCTGTTCGACGGCTGCTACGAGGACGTGCCGCGCGCGCGTCTGACGGCGCGCCTCGTATGGGAAGTACTGAAAGCGAAATCCGATCTGATCGTGCTGCCTGGTTATCACCGCCCCGAGTATTGGGCGATGCTTATCGCGTGCATCCTGACCGGCAAGCGCCGTGCCGTGTTCTGCGATTCGACGGGGCGCGATCGCCCCAAGCGCCTGGTCACATCGATTCCGAAGCGCGTGTTCTTCTCGCTGTGCGACGGCTATTTCGGATTCGGCGAACGCAGCCGCGAGTATCTGATGTCGCTTGGCGCGAAGAGCGACAAGATCTTCATTCCGTGTCAGGCGGCCGCGCTGCCCGTCACGTTTTCGCCGGAGCGCGCACTCGCCGAGCGCGTGCGCTATCGCGCGGGCAATACGCCTGTGTTCCTGTTCGTCGGACGGCTGTCGGAAGAGAAGGGCCTAACGACGCTGATCGACGCTTTCGCGGGAATCGCGAAGCGCCTGCCCGATCCGCAGTTGCGCATCGTCGGCACGGGGCCGCTCGAGGCGGAGCTGCGCAAGCGCGTGACGGAGCTGGGTATGGACCGCTCGATCACGTTCGTCGGCAGCCTGCAGGACGAACCGCTGTCACGTGAATACTACGGTGCGACCTGTCTCGTGCTGCCGAGCCGCAGCGAACCCTGGGGACTCGTCGTCAACGAGTCGCTCGCGCACGGCTGTCCCACCGTCGTCAGCGAGAGCTGCGGCTGCGTGCCGGAACTCGTGCACGAAGGCGTGAGCGGCTACGCGTTCACGGCGGGCGATACGGCGGCGCTGCAGCGCACGCTGCTGAAAGCGACGGAAGCGTTCGCCGATGCACACGGGACGGCGCAACGCTGCATGGACGTGATACGGCGCTTCGATCCGCCGTCCGCTGCCGCGAACATTGCGCGCGGCTGCGCGCTGATGCTGGAGGCCTGAGATCGAACGAACGGGCGTCGCCGGCCGAGCGTGCCGGCGACGCACCGGGCGATGGGGTTGGGGGCAGCGCCCTGCGCGCTCGCATGGCGGATACTCGTCGTGGATGTCAAATATGAAGATCCTGATCTATGGTCTCAACTACGCGCCCGAGCTGTCGGGCGCGGGCAAGTACACGGCCGAGATGGCGCAGATGCTGGCGGAGTGCGGTCATGATGTGCGGGTCGTGTGTGCGCCGCCATACTACCCGGACTGGAAAGTCGCGGATGGTTATTCGATGTGGCGCTACCGCCGCGACACCGTGCACGGCGTGCGCGTCTGGCGCGCGCCATTATGGGTGCCGTCGCGGCAAAGCGGTGTGAAGCGGATGGTGCATCTGGCGTCGTTCGCGTTGTCGTCGCTGCCGCTGCTCGCGCGGCAGGCCGCATGGCGCCCGGGCGCCGTGATGCTGATTGCGCCGACGATGGCCTGCGCGCCGGGTGCGCTCGCCCTCGCGCGTGTCACGGGCGCGAAGGCCTGGCTGCATATCCAGGACTACGAAGTCGATGCCGCGTTCGATCTCGGCCTCGTGAAAAGCGCCCGCGCCGCGCGCATCGCGTACTGGATGGAGCGGCTCGTTCTGCGACGCTTCGACGTCGTGTCGTCGATTTCGAACCAGATGGTCCAGCGTGCCGTCGTGAAGGGCGTCGACGCGGCGAAAACCGAGTTTTTGCCGAACTGGGTCGATACGCGCGATATCTTTCCGCTCGGCCGCGTCAGCGACTACCGCGCGACGCTCGGCATTCCCGAGCGCAATATCGTCGTGCTGTACTCGGGCAACATGGGTGCGAAGCAGGGCATCGAAACGCTGGCGGCCGCGGCGGCCGCATTCGACGGGCGCGACGACATCAGCTTCGTTTTCTGCGGCAGTGGCGCGGCGCGGGCCGATCTCGTCAAACGGTGCGAGGGCTTGCGCAATTGCCGCTTCCTGCCGCTGCAGCCGGCCTCGTCGCTCAACGAGCTGCTGAACGTCGCGGACATTCACGTGTTACCGCAACGCAGCGATGCCGCCGATCTCGTGATGCCGTCCAAGCTGACGGGCATGTTCGCAAGCGGCCGGCCCGTGATCGCGATGGCGCGGCCTGGCACGGCGCTGCATGAAGCCGTCGTGAACAACGGTGTGATCGTGCCACCCGAAGATACGGGCGCGCTCGTCGATGCAATCGCTGCGCTCGCCGCAGACGAAGCGCAGCGCGCGGCGATCGGCGCAGCGGGACGGCGCTACGCGGAAACGATGCTGTCGCCGCTTTCGACGCTGCTCACGCTCGACACGCGCCTCGCCGCGCTGACGGGCGACGATGCAACGGGAGCGAAGCCCGTCGCGACGCCGCTCGCGAACGGCACGATCTTGACGACGCCGGTGGAGGAGTCGGAACTGGAATGACGGCGTGCCCGGCGCCACGCCGGGTTCATACGTCGGGTGTGTCAGGCAATGAAGCGCCCGCCTGCGAGCTGCACGCAGACAGTTCGCAGGGGGCGCTTTGTGTTTGCGCCGAAGGCAGAGGCGAGGACGTTCAGATGCGAGGCGCGAGTTCGCGCAGCGAGCTGGATCGTTCCACGCCGCGCATCGGCGGCGTGCGTGCTCACCAGGGCGACTTGAAAATCTCGCGTCCCGCGCGATTGCTATACGGGCTGTTATAGACCCCCGTCGGGGCGCCCGCTACATCGGCGGCATTCACGGCAGCGCGCTTT
>BBSL01000068.1 GCA_001319865.1 Burkholderia sp. E7m39
ACGCGTCGTAAGTCGCGTATCCGTCCTGCAATGCCGACGGCCCGCCGAGCAGACGCTGCGAGTCTTCCTGCGTGCGTTGCGCCGCCGTCTTGCGCGGCGGCGCGCCGTTTGCGTTGTCGGCCGCGCCCGGTTGCCCCTTGCCTTGCGCGCCGTTGTTGCCCGCTGCGCCCGCATTGTCGTTCTGCGCGTGCGCGTGCGGTATCAGCGCGACCGCCGACGCCAGCGCGACGGACAAGAGCAGCGCGCGCATGCGCAGCCGGCCGCGCAGTGGCTGCGCATGTGCCGCGCGCATTTGCGTGCAAAGAGGATTGCTCATCGTCGTCTTCCTTTGGCAAACGTCATGAACCTTGCTCTCATGGTGATACGGACACTCTGCACCGATCCGCCAAAACTCCGCACGGTGCGGACAGTGATCGTCCGCGCGCGCCATCGAGCCAGATAATCGACCATGAAGAGGCGTGCGCCATGCGGACGACGGTTGTGTTACAGGGTCCGCCAGCGGCTGATCATTGCGAGCGCCACCATCGAATGGAGAAGACCATGAACAATACGATCGGCTCCCCGATCGACGGGGACGCACTCGACCAGAACACGCGCCTGCCGGACCAGAACGGCGCGCGCGCAGCCGGGACGGCCGCGCCGCATGCACCTCAGGCCGGCCGCGTGATCGACCTGAGCCGCGCGGGCAAGGGCAATTACGTTGCGGCGCGCAGCCGGTTGACGGAGCTGATCTGGTTCTTCGTCGAAGCATGCGTGATCAACAACAAGCTGCTGCCCGTATCGGCCGTGCGCGTCGCACTGCTGCGCCTGTTCGGCGCGAAGATCGGCGCCAATTGCCGCTTCGTGCATCCCGTGCGCGTGAAGGCGCCGTGGAACCTGACCGTGGGCGACAACTGCTGGTTCGGCGTCGACGTGTGGATCTACAACCAGGCGCCCATTCACATCGGCTCGAATGTCTGCATCTCGCAGGGCAGCTTCCTGAGCGCCGGCTCGCATGACATGCGAACAAACATGGATTTGCGCGTCGCGCCCATCGTCATCGAGGACGGCGCGTGGGTCTCGTCGAAGTGCGTCGTGCAGATGGGCGTGACCATCGGGCGCTCCGCCGTCGTCACGCCGCTGTCTGTCGTGCATCGCTCGCTGGAGGCCGAAGGCGTGTACGGCGGTAATCCCTGCCGCTTCATCCGCAAACGCTTCGACACGGATGCGGGAACCGTTGCATAACATGCATCGGATGCATGGTTCTGTCCGCCGGAAGCGCGAAGTTGGCGGATGAACCGCCTAACGCAGCGCCATCATCCTACGTAAGCACTGACCGGCGCGGGCATGCACTATGCCGATGTCGCGCCTTGCAGGTGCTGACCCACAGGGCGTCGCGATATGACGAGCCTGTCTCGCGTGCGCGGCGGGGCCAGAACGGACGCAGCCGCACTCGGCCTTACGAACAGAACACAAGCTGGGAGCAGGGGATGTTTATCGATACCCGCAGTGTCGAACAAGGCGTCGCTGTGTCGACGACAGTGTGCATCATCGGGGCTGGTGTCGCGGGTATTACGCTCGCGATGGAACTGGATCGCGCAGGCATCGACTGCTGCGTGCTTGAAAGCGGCGGCTACAAGGCCGATGACGAAACGCGCGATCTGTATCGTGGCGAAAACGTGGGCATTCCGTACAATTTTTCGGATGGCTGCCGCAGCCGCTATCTTGGCGGCAGCAGCAATTGTTGGGGCGGCTGGTGCCGTCCGCTCGACCCGTGGGATTTCGACAAGAAGGAGTGGGTCGCGCACAGCGGCTGGCCGTTTGGGCTCGAAGAACTCGCGCCGTATTATCTGCGCACCCATGCGCTGCTCAAGCTCGGCCCGCACAACTTCGAGCCCGCGTGGTGGGAACAGCAGATCAACCGTCACGACGTGCGCCGCTATCCGCTGATGTCGGGCAACGTGCGCGATACCGTTTCGCAATTCAGCCCGCCTGTGCGCTTCGGCAAGGTGTATCGGGAGGTGCTGCGGCGCTCGGACCGCGTGCGCGTATTCCTTTACGCGAACGCCGTGAACATCGACACCGATGCGCAGGCAACGGAAGTCACGGGCATCGACGTCGCGACGCTCACGGGCAAGCGCTTTCGCATGAACGCCAAGCTGTTCGTGCTCGCGACGGGCGGCATCGAAAACGCACGGATGCTGCTTGCGTCGAACAAGGTGCAGGCGGCGGGCCTCGGCAACGGCCACGATCTGGTGGGCCGCTTTTTCATGGACCATCCGCGCCTGATGACAGGCACCGTGAAGTTCACGAAGGCCTGGTCGCGCAACAAGCTGTACGACATCAAGTACCACTATCAGAACGCCGCCGTCGCGGCGCACGGCACGCATATCTCGTCGCAGTTCGCGCTGACGCACGACGTCATCCAGCGCGAGAAGCTGCTCAATTCACGCGTATGGTTCTTCTCGCGGTTCTTCGGCGAGGGCAGCGCGGGGTCCGAGGCGCTGATCCGCTGCCGCGAGGCGCTGCATCGCAAGGAGCAGCCCGGCCGCCGCGCGCGCGACGACTACCTGACGATGGCCGCGCATCCCATCGATACCATCGGTTTCGGGCTGACGCGCCTGTTGCAGCTGCGCGCGCTGATCTCGGACGTGAAGCTGCAGGCGATCGTCGAGGCGGAGCCGAACCGCGATAGCCGCGTGACGCTGTCCGCCGATCGCAAGGACAGCCTCGGGCTGCCGCGCGTGAAAGTGGACTGGCGGCTCACGGAACTGGTGCAGCGCACGTTCGACCGCACGTTCCAGCTGCTCGCCGACGAGCTGAAGATGATGGGCGTCGGCGAGGTCGAGCTCGACGCGCCGCTCGAGGGCCGCGAGTGGCCCGCGAAGCTCGAGGGCACGTGGCATCACATGGGCACGACACGCATGCACGATTCGCCGCGCGAGGGGGTCGTCGATCGCAACTGCAAGATGCACGGCGTGAGCAATCTGTACGTGGCGGGCAGTTCGGTGTTTCCGACTGTCGGCGCGAACTTCCCGACGATCACCATTTCGGCGCTCGCGCTGCGCCTTGGCGAGCACATCGCCGCGCGGCTCGGCAAGCCGGAGACGGCGACCGTGCTGCCCATCGGCGAGGCGGCTAGCATGCGCTTTGACGGTGCTCAGAACGGCGACCTCGGCAAGCTGCCGATCGCGGCGCAGTCGTTGGTGCGGGCGCGCGGGAACGAGGCATAGGCGCGGCGCAGGCGGTTTTTTGGAGCCGCTGCTTGACGTGCCGATTGCGTTGGTCCCGGCAGGATCTCTTGCAGACGTGTTCCGTCTTTTGTCGGTTCGATTCAGTCTCTTCCGTTCCATCGAACCGGGCAGATCGCTTCGTGACGCATTTCGCGTAAGCGCAATGCCGCTCAGAGGCTACCCGGTTCGATACATCACATTCGTCGTGTACGTTTCAATGCATGGCGCCCCGTTGGTCTGCGCATTCACGAACAGTTAAATCAATTTCCGGGCTCCTGGCCGAGAGCGCCGGGGAGTTTGCGCGCGCCTAAAGCGTTGACCTTATTTGATAAACCGACAGTAACATGAAAATACGATAAGGAACCCTAAGTACAATTGAAAACAATAATGCAATCACAGGCAGTTTTGGTTGAACTGGAGGAATTCATTCTGCGCGAAGTCGGCTTGTCGCCGAAACGGCAGTTGCACGCCGCTAACACGATGGAGGATGACCTCGGCATGACGCGCGATGACGCGGATGAGTTCATGGGCGCGTTCCCGAAGCGCTTCAACGTCGCCCCTAGCGATTTCGATTTCAATCGCTACTTTGACATGGAAGGCTCCAGCATCTGGCCGTTTTCGATTTTGACGAACTGGCTGCAGCGGCGTTGGGGCATCACGAAATATGAACATCGCGAGGCGCTCACCGTTGGCATGCTTCAGCGCGCGATCGACCTTGGTGTCTGAGACAGCCAGCGCCTGGGGGAGCCGCCCGACACGTCACGCGACGAGTGGCGGAAATTTCGCTCAATGAAACAAAAGCCAGGATCGTATCGCCGATCCTGGCCTTTGCCATGGTCCCACGGCCTCGCTCCACGGCCTCGCTTCACCGATTCAATTCACCGAAGGCTCCCTTTGCGCAGGCGCCTTCCTCGGCAGCGCGCCGGGCGTATTCTGCGGCGACTGCTGCTCGAGCGCGCGCGTTGCCGGCGGCGTCGGCGGCTGGAGCAACGCCGTCAACGCGTCGACCATGCTCGCAATGCCGAAGCGCGCGTCGAACGTCCTGCGCGCCTGTTCGCGCATGTTGGCTTTCGCGGCGGCATCGAGCGAATGCCAGTTGAGCAGATTGCGCTGCGTGCCGCTGATCGTATCGCTCGACACCAGCCCCGCTTGATCGTTTTCCACTTCGCGCCACACGCCGACCTTGTCCGACAGCAGCACGGGCAACCCGCACGCCAGGGCCTCGGCGACGGCTACGCCGAAGTTCTCCTGATGAGACGGCAGCACGAAGACATCGCTTGCGTAGAACGCCCCCCACTTCATGTCGTCCTGCAGCATGCCTGGCCACGTCATGCGATCCTCGATGCTGCACGAGCGCGCGAGCGCCTGCAACGGACGCTGCCAGCCCGTCGCGTCAGGCCCAGCGATCACCAGATGCGCGTCCGGGTCGCGTTGCGCGTGATCGGCGAATGCGTGGATCAACAGGTCGCAACCCTTCTTCTCGTGAATGCGCCCGAGAAACAGCACGATACGCTTGCCGCGCAGCTGCGGATACGCGCTCAGGAACACTTCGCGCAGCGCCTGCGCGTGCGGCGGCGGCGCGTTGGTGCCGAACGGCACCACGCGTTCGTTCGCGCGATACAGCCAGAATGACTGGCGCGCAAGCAGCCGCTCCTCTTCCGTCGTGAAGATCACGGCCGCCGCATCGCGCAGCACGCGATACTCCGCCCACGGCCAATACGCCCATTTCTTCAGATGCTTGAGGGGGTACGTGTGCTTGAAATACGGGTCGAGCATGCCGTGCGTGTAGACGTAGTACGGCACCTTCATCGCGCGCAGCGCGCGCCATGCGCCGAAGCTGTGGTATTGCCACAGACCGTGCACGATGACGGCGTCGAAGCGCGGCGCTTCGCGCTGCAGCCACCGCACGTAGTTCGGAGAAAACCCGTAGGTGTTACGCCCAGGACCGAGCGCGTGCACACGCAGCGGGAAGTCGCGCACGTGGGGCGCATTGGCGGCATCGAGCGACGCGACTTCGATTTCATGACCCAGCGCCGCCATCGCGACGCCACTCTGACGTACACCTTCAGTCGGACCGCCTGCCCGCGGATCGACCGTCGAAAGAAGATGGAGTATTTTCATTGGCGAATAACACGGCTTAGTGCAAATAGGATCGGCGCAGCCGGGCGGCGACGCAGGGCCATCTCCTCTGCTCCCGTTGCGATGTGTTTTCCGTGGCGGCGGCCCATGCCCCGGTCCATCTGACTATAAATCGCTGCCTTGCCGCACAGTCCGGCGCAGGCGTAAATCGCCTACGTTTCGGCGGTGTCGCACGATGCTGCGCGGGCGCGCAGCCAGGCGCCCTGGCGCCTGCATTCAGGCTGTCCGACAAGGACAGCAACTTGGCGCACGGGTGCGCGGCCGTGCAAGCAACATGACTGGAATATCGGGCAAGAACGCCTGTCGGTGCACTTCGATGACACGGTGCAGCCGGCAGGCCCGACGCGTGAGCGGCGAGCGGTCTTCCGCGCAACGGCTCACGAACAACGACCAGCAAACGACGTCGAAGGGGATACAGGCATGAAGCTATTCGGCAGCGCTCGAGCGATGACCCGGGGCAGGTCAGTCGAACTCGACTTCGTGCGCGGCATCGCGATACTCGCGGTGATGGGCTACCACTTCCACGTCAACAACACGGGCAGCGCGCTGATCTCGATCATCGAGTACCCGCTGAAAAGCTTCGGCCGCGAAGGCGTGAACCTGTTCTTCACGTTGAGCGGCTTTCTCGTCGGCGGGCTGCTGCTGCGGCAATATGCGGAGACGGGGCACGTGGACGCGCGCCGCTTCATCGTGCGACGCATCTTCAAGATCTGGCCCGCGTACTACGTGCTGATCCTCTTTCATACGGTGGTCGGGCGCCATCCGCTCGACTCGTTCCTCTGGCAAAACCTGACGCACCTGCAGAACTACTTCGGCACGTCGATCTCGCAGACATGGAGTCTCGCCGTCGAAGAGCACTTCTATCTGTTCCTGCCCGCCGTGCTGCTGTTGTTCGCGCGCTGGAAGATGCGCGCGGGCTCGATCATCGGCGTGCTGGGCGGCATCTGCGTGATCGTGCTGATCGCGCGGTGCCTCGAAGTGGCGGGCGGCGACGTGGACGCCGCGTTCTACTACACGCAATACCGGATCGACAGCCTGCTGTACGGCGTGATTCTCGCGGCCATCTACTGGATGAAGCCCGACGTCTATCAGAAGATCGCAAAGCGCACGGGCTGGCTGCTTGCCGCGGTCGCGGTGCTGGTCGCGTGGCTCGTGCTCGCGATCAAGCACATTCCGCTCGACGAAAGCATCGGCTACACGATCCAGGCCCTTGGCTATTGCGCGTTCATCGTGCTGATGCTCGAACATTCGGGCAAGGTGCGCGGCGCGTTCTGGTATCGCGCGATCGCGTGGCTCGGCGTGTACTCGTACGGCATCTACCTGTGGCATTCGCTCGCGCTCGCGCCCGGCGACATCGTGATCCACAAGGCAACGGCGCTGGGCTTGCCGCCCGTCGCCGTGTGGGCGGCCGCGCTGGCCGCGCAGTTCGCGATCGCGATCATCGCCGGCTATGCGATGACGCGCGCAGTCGAGTATCCGTTCCTGCGGCTGCGCAATGCACTGTTCCCGGCGAAGCGGAACGCTTCCGTGCGCGAAGAGATGCCTGCGGGCGGGCAACTGTCCTGAGGCGGATCACATCGGATGGCAGGCGAGCGCGGCGCGGGCCGTGCTCGCTTTTTTTTGCCCGCTTGCTTGCACGCATCGAACGCGCGAACGCCCGTCGATGCGCGGCCGCGTGCGTGCGGCCTGGTGGCCGGATGACTTAAGCCTTGGCGATGGTCGTGCGAATGAAGCCGCTGCGCGCTGTCAGGCGCGCGTTTCGATGGCGGCGGCGATGGCCTGATGCAACGTTTCCTTGAACTGGCCGAGCGTGTTGCGCGAAAGCAAATGATCGAGCGGCCGCTGATGTTTCTCGCCGCGCTGCCATTGCGCGGCCACCACGCCCAGCGCGCGCGTGATCGATGCCGCCGACAGATCCTCGAGGCACGGCCCAAGCTGCCCGTCGCGGCAGAACCAGCCGATCAGGCCATCTCCTGTCGCGACGACGGGCTTGTCGAAGCGGTACGCCTGCACCAGCACGCCGCTCATCCCATAGTGACCCTTGTAGCCGAGCCAGACGACGTCGCACGCGGAGAACAGGTCGCGCTCCATGTCGGTCGAAATGAAGCGGTCGAGGATCACGGGTGAAGGCTTGAGGATGGGAATAAACGCGCGCATGAAGCCGCGTATGTCCGGGTCCTGCTCACCCGCGAGCAGCAGTGTGGGCGCGTCTTTCATGCCCGCGAGCGCTTCCGCCAGCTCGCAGATGCCCTTGCGCTCGCTGATCGAGCCGTAGACGAGCAGATAGCGGCCGTCGGGATCGAGCCCGAGGCGCTCGCGCGCGACGAGCCGGTCTTCCGCCTTTGCATCCGGAAACGGATCGGCCACGTACTCGACGGAGGCGCCGTGCCTCGGCTTGGCGCGCCCGACCCACTCGGGCAGCGTCGGATCGATCGACAGCAGCGTGCGCAGCCCCTTGGTGTGCACCGCGCGGCGAAACAGCAGCGACTTCAGCGTATTGACGAGCGGCCGTCCCGGCGTGCGCACGCCGACCTTGCGGTGGTGGAACGTCGCGCGCATCGTGATCGCGATCCACGGCGTTCTGCCGAACGGCGTGCCGAGCAGCGGCAGCGCGTGAAAGAAGTAATCGACATACGGCACGACCACGAGGCGCACGCGCTCGGCGTGCTTCACTGAGTCGTACGCTAGCTTGAAATAGGCATGAAACCGCGCATAGCTGAGGCGCTTGAGGCCGCGGCTGTGGCGCTGGCTTTCCGTATCGACGAAGGCGATCTGCAGATCTTCGCGCCTCGCGCCCATGATTTCGCGCGCGAGATGATGGTCCTCGTTCGAGTTCTCCGTCACGACGAGACACGGATAGCCCGCTTCGAGGCAGGTTTGCGCGATCCATTCGACATAGCGCCAGCGGTGCCCCGTGAAATTCGGTTCGATGATCACGACGTAGCCGAGCCTCGCGGCATCGGCGATGGGGACTTCGACGGGCACGAGATGGGTTGCGCGTTCCATGACGTTCGGGAGGAGCAGCGTTGGGCTCACCTTAGCATTCCGCTTCCGGCACGAAACGACAATTTCGCCATATGTTTGGCGCGAACAGACAGCCTGCCGTCCCACGTTGCCGAATCTGACTGACAGATGGCGTCCGCGCGCGAGTGGGGCGGGTTACCTTGAGGGACGGCCTGCATGAGCCGGCGGGCGGGCTGTGCCCGGCGCGCGATGCGCGGCGCGGTATCCAGCCAGTCGTAACCAGCGATGGCAACAACAACCATTTTGCATCGGACGGGAGCGGGGAGTCCGGCTTTCGTCGACGGGAGAAGAAGATTGCGGACGATGAGGCTACCGGCGTTCTCCTTCAGGGCGGGCCTGAGTTCGAGCGCGGCGACGTGGGTGCTGTTGCAGCAGGTGTTGATGCGTGGCCTCGTGGCCGTGAAGTTTCTCGCCATCGGCCGCATTCTCGGGCCGGAGGCGATCGGCAGTGTGAGCGTGGCGCTGCTTGCCGTCGCGATTGCGGAGGCGCTGTCGGATACGGGCCTGTCGCAGGCAGTGATCCAGGGGCAGTCTGCGCCGACGCGCGATGAACTCGGCGCTGTCTGGACCACGCTCGCGACGCGCGGCTTGCTGATCGGCGTCGCGCTCATCGCGATCGCGCCGTTGATGAACAGCCAGTTCCATCTGGGCAGCGCGCTGTTGCTGCTGCAACTGGCCGCGCTGCTGCCGCTGTTGCGCGGCGTCGCGTCGCCGGCCTATTACGTCGTGCAGCGCGAGCGGCGCTTCCAGCATGTCGCGCTGATCGAAATCTCGGCGGCTTTCGTCGATTGCTGCTTTGGGCTTGCGCTCGCGCTCGGCGGCGCGGGCGCGTATGCCGTGCTGCTCGGGATGATCGTCGGCGAGTCGCTGAAGACGGCGCTGACGTGGATCACGATGAATCCGCGTCCGCCCATTCGACTGCGGTGGTCGGGCATCGGCCACTACATCGGTTTTAGCCGCTGGATCTGGGCGGGCAGCGTGGTCAACCTGATCCTGAACCAGTTCGACAAGGTGGTGGTCGGGAAGCTGCTCGGGCCCGCGCAGCTCGGCGCGTATCAGATGTCGTCGCGGCTTGCGCAGATGCTGCTCGCCGATGCCGCCATCGCGATGTCGCAGTACCTGTTCCCCACCTTCGCCGCGCGCCATCGCGGCGATCCGAAAGCGGCCGCGCACCTGTTCCGCCGATGCATCGGCGTGATCGCGGTGGGGCTCGTCCTCGTGGTGATCGTGCTGCGGCTGCTCGCGCATCCGCTCTTCATGCTGATCCTCGGGCCGGCGTGGCTGTCCGCCGTGCCGCTCTTCAAGATCTTCGTGATCAACATGGCGATCGGCGCGCTGATCGCGGTACTGGGTGTCGTATCTGCGTGCCGTCGGCGATG
>BBSL01000069.1 GCA_001319865.1 Burkholderia sp. E7m39
ATCGGTATTGCGTGGGCGATGACGGTCGGCCTGACTTCGGCGGCTGCGTGGATGGTGTATCGGGCGGCGCGCGTGATGTGATCGGGCGCGGCGTCGGCTGAAGCGGGAACGCGGGACGTGTGCGGGGATATGGAAGGGCGGGCGAAAGTTTGTCGCTCGCCCTTTTTTTGTTCTCTCGCGAATGAATCGGCTCGGCTTGCAGTGACGGCGCGGATTGCGGTAGCGAAGGTTTGTCGATCGCCCTGTTGATGTTCTTTTGCAGTGACGGCGCGGATTGCGGTGGCGAATCGCCGTGTGTGCTGCGTCACGAGACTGCGCGCGCGGCAATCGGATAGCGGTGCTCGAATTATCTCCGAATCGCTCAAGCGCCGTTATTGGCAGTAAGCCGCGTAGCAGACCGGCTGCGGCCCGCCGTTGCCGCAATGATGCGCCTCAGGTCGGGCGCCCTTAATCAATCGCGAGACGACAAGGTGATGCGGCGCTCGTCATACGAAAGACCCACCGCTCGCGTGATCTCGACCTTGCCGCCTGCCATCGCCGCGTTCGCGATCTCGTCCAGGCTCGCTTTCCATCGGTCGCGCACGACCTTGTGAAAAGCCCGCGCATGGGACGCCACCGCGTTTCGATCGAGAACCGGCCGATCGCCGATGTCTTTCGGGTTCGTGTCGCCGTGCGGTGGCACCAGTATCCCGAAGTGTCCGAAATTCTCTCTGAAGGTGGCTCGGTCTGGAACGACCGGCCTGCAGCCGCACAGCGCGGCTTCGAGGACGGGCATGCAAAAGCCCTCGAGTTCAGACGTCGACATGACGATGTCCGAGCAATGGTAAATGTCCGACAGTTCGTCTTCCGTCAAATCTGAAAATACCTGGATGCGATTTCCTAAACCCAGCGCATCGGCTTCGCCGCGCAGGTCGGCCGTCTGGTTGCGCGGCACGACCATCGCCACGCTTTCGACGCCGCCGGCGTCGCGCTTGATGTAATCCAGCACGCGTCCGTAGTTCTTGTGTGCTGCCAATGTGCCGACCCACACCGCGTGGAAGTGTTCTCCGGCGCCGACCGCGTCGCCGGAAGACAGGAACTGTCTGTCGATCGGCACGCCGCAGATGTGGTACGGCACCTTACCGAACAGATGACTGACCATGCGGCCCGTTGCCTTCGTCACGCAGTAGACGAATCCGAGCTTTCTGGAAATCCACCGAAGATAGTATCGATAATACAAAGCCGATTTTTTGTTCCGAGGATAAAAATACTGGATGAGATCGTGATAAATGGCGATCTGCTTTTTGAATGCAAATGGAACGACATATTCCTGAGATGTCACGACGATGACGGGATAACCCGCTCTTCTCCACGCGTCGAATACAAAAATCCAGTAGATCACCAGCCAGGGGGTATGAAGCCGGCTTAGCATTCTCAACAGGGGATTATTCTGCTGGGCGTCGGCGAGTTCACGCGCGCCCAGCACGACGACCTGACAGCCGTGCTCTTGCAGCGACGCGCTGACGTGGGTCAGAAAGCGCGCCATGCTTCCCGTTTCTCCGACGTTGGTGCCTGGACCGCATACCAAAACTGATTTCACCTGTCCTCCGCGCGAAACGCGATCGACCGTGCGTTCCGTAAATGATTTCCGCAGACGCGAGTCCGACAATTCGATAATCTTGCGTCCGCGATGTGTCGCCGTTACGTTGGAAAGCCGGCATTCTTCCGAGGCAATCGATAATCTCGATTGCTCGATAGATCCCCAATGTTCTATCCGATATTCGGCTGAGCGATTTGCGCCCGTCCGCCAACATAGCGCCATTTGACGACAAGTCGCCGCCGTGTCTCATGCTGGCTGGCGGTTCGCGTCGCACCGCCGAAGTTTAGTCCTTTGCCGCCTGTCGTCCGTGAGGTGAAGATACCCACTGTTATATTCCAAGAAAAACTTCGGGGTACGGGAAATCACGGCGGACGTTTCATTCAGCACGTATTCCGGAGCATGTAACCGGACCATAAGGGAGCCGTGATGCGCAATCAGCACGCATCGTTGTGGATATGGATGTTCCTGTTTCCGCTTTCGCTCGATTACAAGGCGAGCGAGGATGCAAGCAGCCATCTTTTGCAGATTCTGCTGGTCGTGCCCGTGCTCGGCGCCGGGCTGATACTCATCCTGATCGCGCCGCGCTTTCAGGGCAGGTCGAAGATGCGTGCGTTCGTCACGTGCGCGCTGGCGCTGACGATAGTCGGCAGCGTCGTCACACAACTCCTGCAAGGCAACGATTTCGGCAATTATCTGCGCGTGCTGCTGCCGTTTATGTTGTTCGTGCTTGGTTACAAGGTCGCGAATTCGCCGTGGCACGAACAGCGCGTGAGCCAGATCGAGAAGGCGCTGTTCTGGGCGAACGTGGTTTGCCTGATCTTTACATTCGTGTACGGCATGGCGACCGTCGGAGGCGTCGAGAATGTCCGCTACCGGATCGTTTCGTCGACGTTCCTCGTGCTGCAGGGCGTGCTGCTGCACGAATTCGTCATCACGAAGCACTTCACGAAATTCACTGTGCTTCTTTTCGCGGGGACGGTCGTGATCGAACTGCTCAGCGTGACGCGCAGCCTGCTGCTCGGCACGGCGTTGCTGCTGGCGCTGGCGACGTGGATGGGCGCGTCGTCGATGCATAGCCTGATCCGCTCGGCGCTGCGCGCGGCGATCATCGGCCTGATTTGCGGCGGTGTGGTGATGGCGGCGGCATCGTATATTCCGGGCGTGGCCGAACACTGGACGAATCGCATTTTCGCTTCTAAGAACACCGAGTCCGGCAAGGACCCGACGACGATTACGCGCCTTGCGGAAATGAAGGATCAATATGATCAGATCATGTCGTCGACGGATGCGCTGCTGTTCGGCAAGGGCTATGGACACTACTACCGCTACTCGCCGGCCTATTTGCCGGACCTGACCGGGCAGATCAGCGAGAAGGATTTCTACGCGATCCACGAATGGTTTGCCGGACACAATTTCTGGGTGTATCAGCTGTTCGCGGGCGGGATTGTGTTCGGTCTGGCGTTGCCGCTTGCGCTGCTGTTTGCGCTCGTCAAATGTTGCATGGCCTATCGGCGATGGCGGGCCACGGCACCCGATGCGTTGTATCTACCTGTGATGGGGCGCGCGATCCTGATGGTGGCCGCGTTGCCAGCGACTTCGATCGGCGGCAATCCGCTCGGCCAGCGCTTTGCCGGGCTGGTGTTCGGCGTCGCGCTGGGGTTGATGGTTTCGGTGTACGCGCAGTTGCAGCGCGCGCATCCCGCGCCGCGTCCGCGTCGCACGATGTCGATGAATGCGGCTGCTTATACGAAGCTTGAACCTAGCGCGTAGGCGAGGGCGTAGGCGAGGGCGGTTGGGTGCGGCGGGTTGGGACGCGGATTCTGATGCGGGAAAGCCCGGCTTTGAGGAGCGGGCCCTTTTTGTTGGTAGGACGAATCATTGTGTGGCACTGCCTTGGCCAAGGGCGGGTGACGCACGAGAAGCACACGTTTGAGCATCCGACCGTTTTCTTTCGCGCAAGAAGGGGAGTCTGGTTGTGAGGCGTTGGAAGTCCCGATGCGACTGACTGACTAGTTGTTGGCTGACCGGTTAAGTCATGACTAAAGCTAGAAGCAGCTCAAAAGCAAAAAGCCCGGTCGCAATGACCGGGCTTTTTGCTTGTTTTCTTGGTAGGCCGTACTGGATTCGAACCAGT
The DNA here is from genome assembly GCA_001319865.1 of Burkholderia sp. E7m39. Taxonomy (GTDB): domain Bacteria; phylum Pseudomonadota; class Gammaproteobacteria; order Burkholderiales; family Burkholderiaceae; genus Paraburkholderia; species Paraburkholderia bengalensis. The sequence goes on from BBSL01000069.1 coordinate 3,714, forward strand.
GACCAACGGATTAAAAGTCCGCTGCTCTACCAGCTGAGCTAACGACCCAAAAGAGAAGCGAGAGTATATCGGCGTCGCGTGGACCTGTCAAGAATCGTCCGATCGTTCCTCGGTCGAAGGCGCGAAAAAGAAAAGCCCCGAAACCTTTCGGTTTCGGGGGCTTTCCGGCGAGAGGCACGCGTATCGGTTTTTTGAAGCGTCGACACTGCGCGTTTTACTGCATCCAGCTAGCTTATGCGGCGGGCGCGGGCGAGAGCCGGCCGCCGCAACATCACTTGATCTGCGACAACTTGCTTTGCGCCGACTGCGCGACATCCGAGCCGCCGTACTGCGCGACGATCTGTTCGAGCGTCTTCTTTGCGGCGGCCTTCTGGCCCTGTTCGAGCTGATTGTTGGCGATGGCGAGCAACGCCTCCGGCGCGCGCGGATGCTGCGGGTACTTTTGCACGACACCTTGCCACACCGACGTCGAGCCCTTGTAGTCGCGCAGCGCGTACAGCGCGTTGCCGAGCCAGTACTGCGCCGTCGGCTGATACGGGCTTTGCGGATACTTCGAGATGAAGCTGCGGAACGACGTCGCCGCGTTCTTGAAGTCGCCGTTGCGGAACTGCTGTGAAGCCGCGTTGAACGCTTCCGTTTCACCCGGCTGTACGGTGCCCTCCACGCCATCGACCGTCTGCTGCTGCGGCTCGAACTTCTTCAGACGACCATCGAGGTCCGTGTAGTAGTCCTTTTGCTGCTTCTGCAACGTGGCGACCTGATTGGCGAGATCCTCGTTCTGTCCACGCAGCGTCGCGACCTGCTGGTTCAACTGGTCGAGACGATTCGACTGATCGAGGATCGTGCGTTGGGCCGCCGACAGCTGGCTCGACAGACTATCAGTCTTGGTGCGCAGATCGAGGATCGCCTGGCGAGCCTGATCGTCGTCGAACATGCCCGCATGAGCGGGCAGGGCCATCATGGCCGTGCCCGCGACGCAGGCGGCTGCGGCAACGCGCAGCCAGGGAAAACGGTGCGTCATACGGCTTGTCACCTATTACTGTTGATAGACGAGGTCAGCGCGGCGGTTCTGCGCCCACGACGCTTCGTCATGACCCGTCGCCTGCGGCTTTTCCTTGCCGAGGCTCACAGCTTCCATTTCCGAATCCGGCACGCCGAGCAGCGACAGCGAACGACGGACGGCTTCAGCACGCTTCTGGCCGAGTGCCAGGTTGTATTCGCTCGTGCCGCGCTCGTCGGTGTTGCCCTGGATCAGGACGTGACGCTGCGGATGGCTCTTCAGGTACTGCGCGTGTTGCTGCAGCAGCGGCTGATAGTCGTCTTTAACAGAATAGCTGTCGAAATCGAAATAGATGCTGCGCTTGGCAAGCGGGCTGTTCGGATCGTTCAACGGATCGACATTCACCGTGGCGACATCGTTCGGGTTCGGTTGCGCGCCTGCGCCGCCCTTATTGGCGTTTTCGTCGAGCTTCACGCCCGAATGACATGCAGCCAGCGTTCCGACCATTGCCACGGCAAACGCGATACGAACTTTGGACATCATGCTTTACTCTCCTTGTGTGTTATTGCATAAACGGGCCCCAGGAAGGCTCGCGCACGCTGCCCCCCTGAACGGACAGGACCTGCCGCGTCCGACCGTCGGTCGATACTGCGGCCAACACGCCACGGCCGTTCACCTGAGTGGCGTAAAGAATGTACTGACCATTCGCCGCGAAGCTCGGCGATTCATCATGTGTGGTGTCGGTGAGCGCCGTCGCGACGCCCGAACCCAGATCCTGGATATACAGCTTGAAGCCCCCGCCCGTGCGCGAGATATATGCGAGCTGCTTGCCGTCCGGGCTCACGCGCGGACTCGTATTGTAGTTGCCCGTGAAGGTCACGCGCTGCGCGCTGCCCGCGGACTCGCCGCCGGCTGGCATTTTATAGATCTGCGGCTGGCCGCCGCGGTCGCTCGTGAAATAGATCCACTGGCCGTCCGGAGAGTACGACGGCTCGGTGTCGATCGAGCTGCCCTGCGTCAGGCGACGCAGGCCGCTGCCGTCGGCGTTGACGGCGAAAATCTGCGTGTTGCCCGTGCGCGACAGCGCGACAGCGAGCGTGCGGCCGTCAGGCGACCATGCCGGCGCGCTGTTGTTGCCCTTCTGGTCCGACACGATGGTCCGGCGGCCCGTCGGCAGATCGTGAATGTAGACGATCGGCTTTTTCTTTTCGAACGAGACGTACGCGACCTTGGTGCCATCGGGCGACCACGCCGGCGAGATGATCGGCTCGGGGCTGGAGAGGGCGATGTGCGCGTCCTGACCGTCCGAGTCGGAAATCTGCAGCTGATAACGGTTGCCCGTCTTGATCACGTACGACAGACGCGTCGCGAACACGCCGCGGCCGCCCATCAGCTTGGCGTAGATGTAGTCGGCGATCTTGTGCGCGCTCATGCGCAGACCGCTTTCCGGGCTCACGAGTTCCAAGCCGCCCAGGTTCTGCTGATTGACCGTGTCATACAGCTTGAAGCGCACCTGGTATTGGCCGTTCGGCAGTTTCGTGACGCTGCCCGCCACGAATGCATTCGCACCCTTGGCCTTCCAGGCGCCGAGGTCGACGGAATCACCTTCCGAAACGGGCGCGCTACCGGCGTCGATATTGGTAAATTTGCCGCTGCGCTGCAAATCCTGGCGGACGATCGTGCTGATCTGCTGGGGAGAATTGGCCTCGTTGGCAAAATTTGCCGTGGCAATCGGGAACTGCGTGGACCCGACGCCCGTCACGAGGACGTTGAGTTGTGCATGGGCGGCACCGCCGGCGGCGATCAGGCACGAAGCCACAAGCGCTCGCAAGCCTAGCTTGGTCATCAAACTCATTCTGTATAAATTCCCCAAAAAACGAATTTCTAACATTCCACGACTACGAAAGACCGGCTAGAGCAGAAATCGTTCCCGGTGCGCCCCAACCTGAGAGAGGACCGGGAACGGCTGTCAGGCGGCCGGGCGCAGCGTGATCGTAAAGCTACCGGGCGTCTTGCCGTCGATATCCTGCGGCATAGGGTCGGAGCGCTGGACGGCGCGAAGCGCGGCGTCGTCCCAGGCCTGGTTGCCGCTGCTATGGGTGATGGTTGCGCTCAACAGCGTTCCCGTCGGCGAGCAGCGCACGGCAACGACGGTTTGCAGACCCGCCGTTTCCCCCGACCAGACGATGTTCGGTCGCACGCGGCGCTGCACCTTCTCGGCATAGCCCGGCGACGCCGCGTTGCCGCCCGCGCCGCTGCCCGTGCCGCTCTTTGCGAGACCATTGCCCGTCGACCCTTCGCCGCCCGCCATGCCTTGCATCGCGGCAAGACGCTGGCGCCGCTCGGCGTCGAGCTTCTTCGCGGCCTCCGCCTGAGCTTGCGCCTGGGCCTTCGCCTTCGCTGCCTTGGCCGCGTCGGCCTTGGCCTGCGCTTCGGCTTGCGCCTGTTTCGCTTCCTGTTCCTTCTGCTTCGCTTCCTGCTGCTTCTGTTGTTCTTCCTGCTGCTTCTTCAACTGTTCCTGCTTCTGCTGCGCCAGTTGCTGCTGCTTGAGCTTTTCCGCCTGCTGCTGCTGTTGCTGCTTGAGTTTCGCGGCAGCGGCCGCCGCGGCCTGATCGGCGGCGAGTTGCTGCTGACGTTTCGCTTCGGCTTCCTGCTGGGCCTGCAGCTTCTGCTGACGCTGCTGCTCGGCGAGTTCAGCCTGGCGCTGGGCTTCCTGCTGTTTACGCTTCTTTTCCTGCAGCGCGATGTCAGCCTGTTCGTCGCTGACCTGCGGCGCGGGCCTGACGGGCGTAGGCGCGGGCGGCGGCGGAACCGGGCGGGGCGTCGGCACGTCGGGCACTTCAGTCCACAGTTCGGCTTCCGCGCCCGCGGGCGTGCTGTTCTGCCAGTGGATGCCGTGATACAGGAAGAAGCCGAGCAGCACGTGCATCAGCGCGGCGAGCGCGAACGCGCGCCACGTGCCGCGCTCGCGCGGCGGCCGAAGCGGATAGGCGTTTTTCGGTCGGCGGGTCATTGCGATTTGACGAGCAATCCAACGCGCTTGACGCCGCGAGCCTTCAGGTCGGACATCACGTTCATGACGACTTCGTACTTGACCGTCTTGTCGGCGGCGATCACGACGGGCTGGTCGGGATGCGCAGCCTGACGGTCGGTGACGAAGCTGCGTAAGTCGGCTTGCGTCATCGTTTCCTGTTGCGTCGTGCCTGCGTCGTCCTTGTATTTGACGCTCATGTTGCCGTCGGCCTTGATGTTGACGACGACGGGCGGCGTCTGCTGCTGCGGCGCGGCGCCGCCGACCGTCGGCAGGTTCACGATCGACGGCGCGACGAGCGGCGCCGTCACCATGAAGATCACGAGCAGCACGAGCATCACGTCGATGTAAGGCACGACGTTGATGTCGGCCATCGCGCGGCGCGAGCGGCTGCCGCGCATGCTGGAACGAACTGAACCGGCCATCGTGAACTCCTTAATGGGCCTGACGCTGCAGGATGTTCGAGAACTCTTCGATGAAGGTTTCGAAGCGGATCGCGAGACGATCGATATCGTGCGCGTATCGGTTATAGGCGACAACGGCGGGAATGGCGGCGAACAGGCCGATTGCCGTGGCCGTCAGCGCTTCGGCGATACCGGGCGCGACGTTGGCGAGCGTGGCCTGTTGGACGTTAGCGAGGCCGCGGAATGCGTTCATGATCCCCCACACCGTGCCGAACAGACCGATATACGGGCTGACCGAGCCGACGGAGGCGAGGAACGCGAGATTCGCTTCGAGCACATCCATTTCGCGCTGGAACGCGGCGCGCATCGCGCGGCGGGCGCCGTCGAGGATCGCGCCCGGGTCGTTGATCCGCTTTTCCTTGCCCTTCAGAAACTCGCGCATGCCCGACTCGAAAATGCGCTCGAGTGCGCCGATGGTGTGGCGGTTGTTCGCGGCGCTTTGATACAGCGCCTGCAGGTCGCCGCCCGACCAGAAATCGCGTTCGAAGCGCTCAGTCTGCGCCCGCGCGCGGCGGATCGCAAACCACTTGCGGAAGATGAAAGTCCACGACATCAGCGACAGCAGCAACAGCAGCGCCATCACCGCCTGCGCCAGCAGGCTCGCATTGAGAACGAGGGAAATGATCGACAGATCTTGTGTAGTGTTCATAGAGGTTCGCTGTAACGTCCCGAATGGGGCGTCCGGCTGTAAGGTGGGTCGAAGCGTTCGGTCGGCTTTTTGCCGGCAAACCGGAAGCTTCGGCTGGCCCTTCGCCGAACCATGCTTGGTCTTGTTGTGACTGTTACGAGTTCACTGTCCAGGTAACAACGACGCTCAAATAACCGCCGTTGACACTCCGGCGCCGTTTGAGTCCGGTTCGCGCTGCAATGCCGCGTGAACCGGGGGAGGAATGGCTGCCGGCTTCATCGATTGCGAATCGACACAGCCGACGCGGATCGAGCCCGTTGCCAGCAGCGTGTCGCCGCGCCACGCCTCCTGGGCGAAATCCACCGATGCGCGGCCCAGCCGTTCGATTCGGCTGACGATGCGCAGCAGGTCGTCGAGCCGGGCGGGCGCGTGATAGTCGAGCGCAGTGCTGCGCACGACGAACAGCGTGCCCGTTTCTTCCGCCAGCCTGCGCTGGTCGACGCCGCACGCGCGCAGCCATTCGGTGCGCGCGCGCTCGAAAAACTTCAGGTAGTTCGCGTAGAACACGATGCCGCCGGCGTCGGTATCTTCGTAATACACGCGAACCGGCCAGATAAAGGCGGTTCGCGCGCCGGACTGACTGTCAGACATATTCATAGGCGCGCATTTTACCGGAACGCAAAAGAGCGCTGCATTTTTGGGCACTCTTGTATCGCGACGTGCCTGGCGCGGGGCCTGCGCCTTGCCTGCACCTGCCTGCTACGCGTTCGTACGCGCGGCGCTCACGCATCCGTGCTGCCCGGTGCGCGCCCGGCGCGTCCATTCCCCGCTTAGCCGCGGTGAATGTTCAATCCGGCGAACGACTGTGCGACGGGCATCAGTTCGATCGTATTGATGTTGACGTGCGCGGGGCGCGTCGCGATCCAGTAGATCGAATCGGCGATGTCTTCCGCCGTGAGCGGCTGCACGTTCTGATAGACGGTCGCCGCCTTCGCGTCGTCGCCGCGAAAACGTACGTTCGAAAATTCCGTGCCGCCGCACAGGCCCGGCTCGATGTCCGTCACGCGGATGGGCGTGCCGTGCAGGTCCGCGCGCAGGTTCAGGCTGAACTGGCGCACGAACGCCTTGGTTGCGCCGTAGACATTGCCGCCCGGATAGGGCCAGGTGCCTGCCACCGAGCCCAGATTGAGCACGTGCCCGCGATTGCGCTCGATCATGCCCGGCAGGAACGCGCGCGTGACCTGCACGAGGCCGGTGCAGTTGGTATCGATCATCGTCGTCCAGTCGTCGAGTTCGGCGCGCTGGGCGGGCTCCAGGCCGAGCGCGAGACCGGCGTTGTTGACCAGCACGTCGACGGCGGCGAAGTCGGTGGGCAGGGCGGCGGGAGCGGCTTGAACGGCGGCGCGGTCGCGCACGTCGAGCTCGAACGGCAGCAGGTTGTCGCCGAGTTCGTCGGCGAGCGCCTGCAGGCGGTCCTTGCGGCGCGCGGTCGCGACCACGCGATGGCCCCCTTTGACGAAAGCCCGGGCGATGGCGGCGCCGAACCCTGCGGACGCCCCGGTGACGAACACGATCATTGCTGTTTCCTGGTCGGTGAAGAAAGGCCACAAGCCTACTTCCAATGGGGCGAGGCGGCAAGAATGACCCCGTCGCCGGAAGGCGTCCCCGGAGGGCGTGCCGGGCAGTCCTACCCGGGGCAAAATGGGACTCCTGGCGGCGCGCGAGCCACGTCCGTCGGGCCGGTTGCCTATTCCACCCGGTTCCAATAAACTAACGCGCTCACCCCTGCGTGACTGGCGATAGAACCCCACGCTGTCAAGCCTGACGGGTTCAAGGTGGAGTGCCCCACCGTGAAGCGCAGGGTGCCGTTTTGCCGTTCGCCTGGGCAGCCATGTATCGAGCGCGCCGTCGTTTGCGCTGCCGGTGGTTGTCCTGCCTCGCGTGTGCGGCACCTCCTTCATACGCCGCGTCAAGGCTCCCATCATCGGCAGTGGCCAGCCGTGCAGCGTACCTGCTACGCCCTCAGCACACGACCCGCGCACGATCCGGTCAACCTGAACACACTTAACGGAACCAGCATGTTTGACAGAGCCCAAAGCACCATCGCCAACATCGACCCGGAAGTCTGGAAGGCCATCCAGGACGAAAACCACCGTCAGGAAGCGCACATCGAACTGATCGCGTCGGAAAATTACACGAGTCCCGCCGTGATGGCCGCGCAGGGCTCGCAGCTCACCAACAAGTACGCCGAAGGCTACCCGGGCAAGCGCTACTACGGCGGTTGCGAATACGTCGACGTCGTCGAGCAGCTGGCAATCGACCGCGTGAAGGAACTGTTCGGCGCCGAAGCCGCGAACGTTCAACCGAATTCGGGCTCGCAGGCGAACCAGGGCGTGTTCTTCGCCATGCTCAAGCCGGGCGACACCATCATGGGCATGAGCCTCGCGCACGGCGGCCACCTGACGCACGGCTCGCCCGTCAACATGTCGGGCAAGTGGTTCAACGTGGTCAGCTACGGCCTGAACGAAGCCGAAGACATCGACTACGATGCCGCCGAGAAGCTCGCCCAGGAGCACAAGCCGAAGATCATCGTCGCGGGCGCATCGGCGTTCGCGCTGCGTATCGACTTCGAGCGTCTGTCGAAGATCGCGAAGTCGGTGGGCGCGTATCTGATGGTCGACATGGCGCACTACGCCGGCCTGATCGCAGCGGGCGTCTACCCGAACCCGGTGCCGTTCGCCGACTTCGTCACCACCACCACGCACAAGAGCCTGCGCGGCCCGCGCGGTGGCGTGATCCTGATGAAGGCCGAGTACGAAAAGCCGATCAACTCGGCGATCTTCCCGGGCATCCAGGGCGGCCCGCTGATGCACGTGATCGCGGCCAAGGCCGTCGCGTTCAAGGAAGCGCTGTCGCCGGAATTCAAGGAATATCAGCAAAAAGTGGTCGACAACGCGCGCGTGCTGGCCGAGACGCTCGTCAAGCGCGGTCTGCGCATCGTGTCGGGCCGTACGGAAAGCCATGTGATGCTGGTCGATCTGCGCGCGAAGAAGATCACCGGCAAGGCAGCCGAAGCGGCACTGGGCGCGGCGCACATCACCGTGAACAAGAACGCGATTCCGAACGACCCGGAAAAGCCGTTCGTGACGAGCGGTATCCGCCTCGGCTCGCCGGCAATGACGACGCGCGGCTTCGGCACGAAGGAAGCCGAGCAGGTGGGCAACCTGATCGCCGACGTGCTCGACAACCCGGAAGACACGGCAACGATCGAGCGCGTGCGTGCGCAGGTCGCGGAGCTGACCCAGCGTTTCCCGGTCTACCGTTAAGCCGCCATGCGCTGCCCCTTCTGCCGGCACGACGATACGCAGGTCGTGGACTCGCGGGTGTCCGAAGATGGCGCCGCGATCCGGCGCCGCCGCCGCTGCCCCGCCTGCGACAAGCGTTTCACGACGTACGAGCGGGTCGAGCTGGCGTTGCCCTCGGTGGTCAAGAAGGATGGCAGCCGCACGGAATTCGATCGCCGCAAGATCGTCGCGAGCATGCAACTGGCGCTGCGCAAGCGCCCGGTTGCAGCCGACGCGGTGGACGCCGCCGCGTCGCGTATCGAATATCAGCTGCTTGGCAGCGGCGAACGTGAGGTGCGCAGCGAGCGCCTGGGCGAGCTCGTGATGAACGAGCTGCGCGCGCTCGATACGATCGCGTATGTGCGCTTCGCGTCCGTCTACCGGCGTTTCGAAGACGTCTCCGAGTTCGAGGACGTCATTGAAGAGTTCCGCCGGATGAACGCCCCGGCCGCGCCCGCCAAGCCTCCGCGCAAGCGCTGATTTCTCGCGTATCCGCATTTTTCTCTCCCTGAAGTCCAACCGCGAATTCGTTTGATGCACGGACATTGTCGTGCAGGGATTCGCGCGTCCGACACCTGGCCATCCGGCTAATTGTGGCTGTGCTCGCGGGCCGTTACATTCGATGCGTTCTTGATGGAAATAGAGGAATGCAGATGAAACGGAACGCTCATATGCGGTGCATCTGTCGCGGGTTCACGCTGTTCGAATCGTTCGTCGTCGTTGCGCTGCTCGCCGTCGTCGCGACGTTGACTGTGCCTTCATTCATTGCGTGGCACGTACGCGATCAGGTCGACGCGCGCGCCCGCGCATTGCTGTCCACCCTGAGTTATGCGCGCGGTGAGGCCATGCGGCGCGGCGCGCGCGTGACGGTGTGCCGCGTCGATTCCGCGCGCCATTGTCTGGCTGCGGGACAGCCGTGCAAGGCGGGCAACGTCGACTGGTCGTGCGGATGGGCTGTGATGATCGAACGCGCAGGCGGCTTCTATCCGTTGCGCGTGCAGCCGGAGCTTGCATCCGTCAGTATCGCGGGCGCATCGACGAATCTGACCTTCACGCCGCCTGCAGGTCAGGCGAACGGCAGCTTTCGCAGCTTCGATATCGGCCCGCGGGCGGAGTCGAAGGCCACGCAAGGCAAGGACTGGCGACGCTGCATTCGGATAGCGGCAGGGGGACGGCCGCGCATCGTCGATGGAGCATGTGGAGCGTCGGCATGATGCGTACGAACCGCGTGTCGCAGTCCGGTCAGTCGCTGATCGAGGTGCTCGTGGCCGTCGCAGTGACGGCCGTAACCGTGCTCGGCCTGATTGCCGTGCAATTGTCGATCGCGCGCGACGCGCGCTCGGTGTCGTATCGCGAGCAAGCCGTGCTCGTTGCCGATGCAATCGTCGAGGCAGCGCGCGCGCCGATTCCTGGCGATGCAGCCGTCGGCCAATGGAAAGCGCGTGCTGCCAGTCTGTTGCCGAAAGGCGTCGCGGATGTTGGCGGGGCGGCCGGCGGCGCGATGTCGTTTGCGCGCGCGACCTGGGCGTGGCAAGACAGCATGCCGCGCGGCGGACGGGACTCTGGAGACGTGATCGACGTGCCCGCGTCGTGCGGCGATGTCGACGTGCCCGACGGCATGCAATGTGTCGCGTTGGCCTTTGCCCGATGAAGCGAGGTCTCTTCGTGCGTCGTCGCGATGGGTGCGCGCGTGGACACACGCTGCTCGAGATGGCGATCGCGATGGCCCTCGGTCTGATCGTGACGGCGGGCGCCATATCGCTTTACCGGTCGCAGCGGATCACCTTCACTCGGGCCGCCGACGCCGCACAGATTCACGATGCCGGCATGACGGCGTTGACGCTGATCGGCGAGCAACTGCAGATGGCGGGGTTCGTTTCCGCCGATATGCCGCGTAGTTTCGTGGCACGTCCGGCTTTGTTCGGGTGCACGAGCGGTCGGCCGACTGGCGCCGACGATAGCCTGACCTGTGAATCGCTCGCATCGCATTCGGACGGCATCGCAGTGCGCTACGTCGCCGACAACGTGTCGACGTGGCCCACCGCGACCGGTCTGCCGGCCGATTGTCTCGGCCAAGGGCTGACGAAGACGGATGCGGACGCGCGGGGCGTGACCGTCGTCAACCGCTTCTATGCAAAGGCCAGCAGTTCGACGGGGGAACCCGAGCTGTATTGCGAAGGAACGGGGAAGGCCAACTCTTCGCAGCCGCTTGTCGAAGGCGTCGAGCGGGTGCGATTGCGGTATTGGCTCGCGGGCGCGTCGTCGGCTGTGGATGCGGCGGCGCTTGCGCCCGCGCAATGGTCGAATGTCGTTGCCGTCGATGTATGCGTACTCGCTCGGGGCATGCCGCTGACCCCGTCGGCGCGATATGTCGATTGCGATGGCGTGTCGGCCGTCAGCGCGGACTCGCGAGTGCGGCGCGCGTTCTGGCGTCGCGTCGCGATACGGAACAACGAAGGGAGCACGGCATGATCGATACGCACAACGCATTTCGCTGGCAGATGCGCGGTCGCGCCCGCAGCCGGGGCATCGCGCTGCCTGTCGTGCTGCTGATCGCGGCGATGATGCTCGCGACTTCGGCTGTATGGTTCGACGTGTCGGTGACGATCACGCGCAATGCAACGGGCTTGTACGACCACCTGCTCGCGCTGCATGCCGCCGACGCCGCATTGACTTCGTGCGCACGCAGTGTGGTCAACGGCTCGATCGCTCCGATGCTAAGCGCGCAGGCCGTTCTCGGCGAGCCCGTCGGCTGGAAGTCACAGACCACGTTCGAATCCAACGCGATTGCGCCGTTTGCGTCGTGGCCGGCATCGATGGCCATTCGCGCGCCGCAATGTCTGATCGAAGTATGGCGGCTGACGAACCGGACGGACGCACAGGCCTATCTCGTCACCGCGAGAGGCTACGGGCGCACTGTGGATGCGCAGGTGTGGCTGCAGTTGCAGTTGGTGACGACTGGCGGCACGGTTGAGAAACACTGGCGGCGCGTCGCTGCCCGCCCATTTTGAGAGGGTGCCCGGACATGACTTTCAGGACGAAGTCCAACACCCAAGGGTTCTCGCTGCTCGAACTCGTGGTAACGCTGGCGATCGCGGCGACACTCGCCGCCTTCGCGATCCCTTCGTATCGCGGCCATATCGCGAGGGCGCACAGGACGGATGCGGCGTCGGCGCTGTATCGGGCAGCGCAATTCGCGGAATCGGCTGCGCATGCTCAAGGCGCGCCGTTGCCGTCTGGTCTCGATCAGGCGCCGTCGGGCGGGCGAGCGATCTATCGGCTGCGCCTCCTGCCCGCCGACGACACGAACGGCGGTTACGCGCTCGAAGCGCAGCCGCTCGACAACGGCCCCATGGCCGACGACCCGTGCGGCACTTTCATACTTCACGCAACGGGCCTGAAATCCAACCGGGGCACGGCGAACGCGGACTCCGACGAATGTTGGAGCGCGCGATAGATGAGAAACGGTGCAGGCTGGCGCGCGTCAGGGCGGGCTCATGTCGGAATCGCGGGAAGCGGACGACGCAGCGGCTGCCGTCGCATCGGCCGCACGCGATTCGCGCTTCACCTGCTGGTAGATGCGAAACGCTTCCCACGCCGCGAGGCCGACGCTGCCCCACTTGAGCACGGGCTTCGCGCCTGCAAAAACGGTATTGCGGATCGGCTTCGCGAGCACCAGCGACACAATCGAGCTGATCAGCGGGTATTCCTTCAGCAGCGCGCCGATCCCGCCCGCTGCGCCGCGACGGCGTCCCCACGGCATGCCGGCCGCGAAGCCTGGAACGATGAACTTGAGCCAGCTGAAATGTGTGACGGCATCACGCAGATCGAGTGTCGCCTGCGCGAGTTCCATGCGCTCGACGTCCGCGCGCACGATCAGCAATTCCTTGCGCAGCGCGCGCAGGTGCGGCGCGCTCAGATCTTTGGCCGTTGGGCGGCTGCGAAGGGGACTATCGGAATGAACGTGGCTCATGATGAACGGTGTCGATGGACAGGGAAGGGCGGCGCACTACCTGAACTACCTTTGGCACTTAAGGAAAACCTAGCGCTTGCGGAAAATCTCTCGGTCTTTCTCGAATTCGTTGAGCGTGGCTTCGAAGATCATCGGCGCATTGCGCAGGCCGCTGCGCGCCCGCAATGCGCAGCCGATCGCCGCGATCGCATAGACAAGCGTGATGCCTGCCAGCGCCTGCCATCGGTAGGTGTCCCAGAACGCGATCGCGACCAGCGCGGTCAGCGCGATCAGAGCCATCGTCGCGAGCATCATGGCGGCGAGCCCCATGAACAGCACCATCAGCAACCGGTCTTTTTCTTCGGCCAGTTCGATGCCGATCAATTCGAGCCGCGTTTGCAGGATCGAGAAGACGGAACTGAGAATGCGCCGCAATGGCCCGCGGTCCCCGCTTTGCGATTGTGTATCGATCATGGCGTGAGCGTGTAGCGCGCGAGGATGCGCGAAGAAGGCGCGGACAGGCGCGTGCGCCTGTCCGCCTGTCAGCGAAGCGTGCCGTCCGCTCCCGCGGCCGGCCGCTTCACGCGTGTTACCTGCGATTGATCAGCAGGCCCACCACCACGCCCACACCGGCTGCAATGCCAATCGATGCCCACGGATGCTCGTGGACATAGTCGTCGGTGGCGCGCGCGGCCTTCTTGCCTTTTTCGACGACCACGACCTGCACGTCGGCTGCCTTTTCCTTCGCCTGCTTGAGACGCGAGAGCGCCGTCTCGCGCAGTTCAGAAGCGCGTTCGCCCGTGGCGCTCGCGGCCTGCTTCAGCAGATCTTCCGCATCTGCGAGTACGGTTTTGATATCCGACATCAATCTCTCCTTGTTGACTTCCGACATTGACTGCTCCCTTCGTGCACGCTACGCGTGAATCGTAACCAAAGAAACCGCTGCTGGCGAGCCAGCAGCCGGCGCGTCGTAGGTTACGCGCAACCGCGCGCAAGTCTCCGAACGCGCTCGCATGAAGCGTTCCCGAACGTCACGGGCTTTTCCACGAGCTTTTCATGTTGCCTGCTTCTAACCGGTGCGCTGATCGTCTTACAGAGCACGCCATCGTTTGATGGAGTTGATCTGTCCCGTTAAGTTTCGTACATCGGCGAGAAAATTACAAAAACTGATAAGCGTTGCAGCCGATGTTCGTTAGAAGTGCGCGCCCTTGTCCCGTATGCTCTAATTTGTACCCCTCCGCCGGCTGGACCGTGCGGATCATTCGAATCACTACAAGGAGTTGCACTGTGAGTCTACGTCTTGGCGATGTCGCACCCGATTTCGAACAGGAGTCCAGCATCGGTCGCATCAAATTCCACGAGTGGCTGGGCGATAGCTGGGGCGTCCTGTTCTCGCATCCCGCCGACTTCACGCCTGTCTGCACGACAGAACTGGGCCTGACCGCGAAGCTTGCGAGCGAGTTCGAGAAGCGCAACGTGAAGACGATCGCGTTGTCCGTGGACAGCAAGGAATCGCACGGCGAGTGGATCAAGGACATCAACGAGACGCAGGCCGCGAGCGTCGGCTTTCCGATCCTCGCCGATGGCGACCGCAAGGTGTCGGAGCTGTACGACATGATCCATCCGAACGCGAACGCCACGCTGACGGTCCGCTCGCTGTTCATCATCGATCCGCAGAAGAAGGTGCGCCTGATCATCACGTACCCGGCAAGCACGGGGCGCAACTTCGACGAGGTGCTGCGCGTCATCGACTCGCTGCAGCTGACGGACAACTATCAGGTCGCGACGCCGGGCAACTGGAAACATGGCGACGACGTCGTGATCGTGCCGTCCCTGAAGGACGAAGAGGAGATCAAGCGCAAATTCCCGAAGGGCTACACGGCGCTGCGTCCGTATCTGCGGATGACGCCGCAACCGAACAAGTAAGCCTGCTTCGGTTCACTTCTGAGCCTGACAGTAAAAAGCCCGCGTCCATCGAGAACGCGGGCTTTTTTGTCTGGAGCTTTCCTAAGCGTGACGCCGCGTCAGAAGAACGCTTGGATGCCCGTCTGAGCGCGTCCGAGAATCAGCGCGTGAATGTCGTGCGTGCCTTCGTAGGTGTTCACGACTTCCAGATTCACCAGGTGCCGCGCAACGCCGAACTCGTCCGAAATGCCGTTGCCGCCCAGCATGTCACGCGCCATGCGCGCGATGTCGAGCGACTTGCCGCATGAGTTGCGCTTCATGATCGACGTGATCTCGACGGCGGCCGTGCCTTCGTCCTTCATCCGGCCCAGACGCAGCACGCCTTGCAGGCCCAGCGTGATTTCCGTCTGCATGTCGGCGAGCTTCTTCTGGATCAGCTGGTTCGCGGCGAGCGGCCGGCCGAACTGCTTGCGATCGAGCGTGTACTGACGCGCCGTGTGCCAGCACGCCTCCGCCGCGCCGAGCGCGCCCCACGCGATGCCGTAGCGCGCCGAGTTCAGACACGTGAACGGTCCGCGCAGGCCTTTCACGTTCGGCATCAGATTTTCTTCAGGCACGAACACTTCGTCCATCACAATCTCGCCCGTGATCGACGCGCGCAGGCCGACCTTGCCGTGGATCGCCGGCGCGCTCAAACCCTTCCAACCCTTCTCAAGAATGAAGCCGCGAATCTCATCCTTGCCGTCGGTTCCGAGCTGCGCCCACACGACAAACACGTCGGCGATCGGCGAATTCGTAATCCACATCTTCGCGCCCGACAGCGAGTAGCCGCCGTCGACTTTCTTCGCGCGCGTGACCATGCTGCCCGGATCGGAGCCGTGATTCGGCTCGGTCAGGCCGAAGCAGCCGATCCACTCGCCCGACGCCAGCTTGGGCAGATATTTGTCCTTTTGCGCGTCGGAGCCGAATTCGAAGATCGGCACCATCACCAGCGACGATTGCACTGACATCATCGACCGGTAGCCCGAATCCACGCGCTCCACTTCACGCGCGATCAGCCCGTAGCTCACGTAGTTCAGGCCGGGGCCGCCGTATTGCTCGGGAATGGTCGGCCCGAGCAGGCCGAGCTCGCCCATCTCGCGGAAGATCGCGACGTCCGTCTTTTCATGGCGGAACGCGTCCAGCACGCGCGGCGCGAGCTTGTCCTGCGCATACGCCTGCGCGGCGTCGCGCACCATGCGTTCTTCTTCCGTGAGCTGCTGATCGAGGAGCAGCGGGTCTTCCCAATGAAACTGCGCGGCGGCTGCCATGAGATATCTCCTATTTCGACCGGAACAGGCTGGTTGGCCGCATCCACCGGTCTCACACTTGACTAAAGTTCCGCTGTGCGGAACAATGTTTTGCAAACGACGATTGAGTTTAGCATTCGATGTCGAAACCTGCATCCACCCCTTCTCTATCGGCGGGCGTTTCCGATTCCGTCGACGAACGCAAGTTCGTCGTCGCGCTGGCGCGCGGCCTCGATCTGCTGCGCGCGTTTCGACCCGGCGAGACGCTGCTCGGCAATCGCGATTTCGTGGAGCGCACCGGTCTGCCGAAGGCGACCGTGAACCGGCTGGCATACACACTGACCGTGCTGGGCTATCTGCGCTTCGACGAGGCGCTCGGCAAATACGCGCTGGACGCGGGCGTGCTGTCGCTCGGTTTCGCGCTGCTGTCGGGCACGGACACGCTGGAGCTGGCGCGCCCGCACATGCGCAACTTCGCGCGCGAGGTCGGCGCGGCCGTGTCGCTCGGCTGCCGCGATGGGCTGGACATGATCTATCTGGAGACGATCCGCAGCGAGACGGCGCTGACGCTCGGGCTCGCTTCCGGCTCGAAGCTGTCGATGCTGACGAGTTCGATGGGCCGCGCGTATCTGGCCGTGCAACCTGACGGCACGCGCGCGGCGCTACTCGCGCAACTGCAGCAGGCGGCGGGCGGCGAAGGTCCGGCGCTCGTCGCGCAGGCGCAGAAGGAAATCGACGCGTACGCGAGCGAGGGCTGTTGCTACTCGTTTCGCGACTGGCACGACGACGTGAACGCCGTCGCCGTGCCGTTCACCGACGCGCGCGACGGCCGGCTGCTGGTGCTGAGCTGCAGCGGCCCGGCGTCGTCGATGGGGGAGAGCGTGTTCCGGGAAACGGTCGCGCCGCGTCTGAAGGCGCTGGCCCGGCGCCTGGGCGATAGCCCGTGAAAAATCTCAGGCAGTCCGATTTTCATGCACGATGAACAGCGGACCCTGCACGAAGCGCACGTCGTACTGCTGCAACAGGTCGAACTGCACTTCCGTCGTCACGCGATTGAAAATCAGCGGAATTCTTAGCCGGTTCGCATAGCTGACCAGCGGCTTGACCATCGAGTCGCGCAATGCCGAAGCGGCGTCCATCTTGATGAAGTCCAATCTCGCCATGTCCGACACGGACAGGATCTGTCCTGCGTTGGGCAGATTGCCGGCGACCTTGAATCCGTAGTGCTGATAGCTCTTGGTCAGATAACCAAGAAATGTCCGATGTGCCACCGCCGCAGGCGGCAATTCGATGACGACACGCGACGGATTGAGCCCAAACGACATCAGCACAGTTGAGAAATGTCGTCCGTGATCGTAGCGCACACTCTTCAGCAGCCGCTCGTGGACCCGCAGGAACAGCAAACCGTGCCGCTGCGGGCCGAAAAAGTTGATTGCATGCATGGCGCGCGACATCCGGTCCAACGCGACCAGTTGCTGGTCGTCGGCGATGTGGTCGAACGGATCGAACGCATCGAGCGGCGTGCCGTCCAGCCGGTGCGTGATCGCCTGCACGCCGAGTTCGTCGCCGAAACGGTCCGCGCTGTCCGGCGACGACGCCAGCGATTGCGCGAGCGCATGCACGCTGATGTCGAAGATCGGCTCATAGCTGCTGCCGATCTGGATATCGCCGCACGTCGCGATCGCCTCGCCGCTGTGCGCGCCCGTGCCCATCTTCAGGTGCTCGCCGAGAAACGGATGAGTGGAAGCGCGGTCGACGAGTTCGGGAATGGTCAGCGGGATCATGAATACGAGGAAGCAGACTGTGAAAGGGCGGCGCGTGCCGCATGGTTCGATGGTAGCAGCGGCGACCGCGCTTTCATGCACCAAATACTGATATGGATTTCGTCGTTCGTGGGGCGATCCGGTGCCAACCGAGGGTATACGTTAATTTCACTAATCATAATCTGTTTTACCATTCGTAAATCTCGATAGCAGGTGCGCTTGAGCTGTTCCACGCGGCCGCCGTCCGCGTAGTTTGCTCCGCCGTGCCGGTGCTGACGCTCGCCGTCGCAACCCGGCAGCGACGCGGTCCAGCGAAACGCAGACCGTTTGAGATTCATCGGAGACTTTGCATGGAATCGTCCACACGACGCGAAATCCAGCCGGGCTATCAGTCTGGCTTCGCCAACGAATTCGCCACCGAGGCCCTGCACGGCGCGCTGCCGCAGGGCCGCAACTCGCCGCAGCGCGCGCCATACGGTCTATATGCCGAGCAGCTGTCGGGAACGGCGTTCACCGCGCCTCGCGGCCACAACCGCCGCTCGTGGCTGTACCGCATCCGCCCGGCCGCGGTGCATCAGCCGTTCACGGCGCTGTCGTCGCACCGGCTCGTCGCGAATTTCGCCGACGTGCCGCCGACGCCGCCCAACCAGCTGCGCTGGGACCCGCTGCCGATGCCCGCCGAGCCGACGGATTTCATCGACGGCTGGGTGACGATGGCGGGCAACGGAGCGGCGGAAGCGATGAGCGGTTGCGCGATCCACCTGTACGCGGCCAACCAGCCGATGCAGAACCGCTATTTCTACAACGCGGACGGCGAACTGCTGATCGTGCCGCAGGCCGGGCGTCTGTCCATCTTCACGGAAATGGGCAAGCTCGAGGTCGAGCCGTTCGAGATCGCGGTGATTCCGCGCGGCGTGCGCTTTTCCGTGACGTTGCCGGACGGCAAAGCGAGCGGCTACATCTGCGAGAACTTCGGCGCGCTGTTGCGGCTGCCGGACCTCGGGCCGATCGGCTCGAACGGCCTCGCCAATCCGCGCGATTTCCTCACGCCGCATGCGGCGTATGAAGACCGCGAGGGCGACTTCGAACTGGTCGCGAAGATGAACGGGCATCTGTGGCGCGCGGACATCGACCATTCGCCGCTCGATGTCGTCGCGTGGCACGGCAACTACGCGCCGTACAAGTACGATCTGCGCCATTTCAATACCATCGGCTCGATCAGCTTCGACCACCCGGACCCGTCGATCTTCCTCGTGCTGCAGGCGCAAAGCGACACGCCGGGCGTCGACACGATCGACTTTGTGATCTTCCCGCCGCGCTGGCTCGCCGCCGAAGATACGTTCCGCCCGCCCTGGTTCCATCGCAATGTCGCGAGCGAGTTCATGGGCCTCGTGCACGGCGCGTACGACGCGAAGGCGGAAGGCTTCGTGCCGGGCGGCGCGAGCATCCACAACTGCATGGCGGGCCACGGCCCCGACGCCGACACGTTCGAGAAGGCGTCGAACCTCGACACGTCGAAGCCGAACAAGGTCGACAACACGATGGCCTTCATGTTCGAGACGCGCACGCTGCTCAAGCCGACGCGTTTCGCGCTCGAAACGGCGCAGCTTCAGGCGCGTTACTACGAATGCTGGCAAGGTCTCAAGAAACACTTCAATCCGGAGCAACGATGAACGCATCGAGTGATCTTCAGGCGACGCTCGACGCGTCGCGCAAGAGTTGGGTCGAGTCGGCCAATGACCCGTTCTGCGATTTCCCGATCCAGAACCTGCCGTTCGGCATTTTCAGCGACGGCCTGAACGCGACGCGCCGCGCGGGCGTGGCGATCGGCGATTGCATCGTCGATCTGGCCGCGCTGGAAAGCGCGGGTCTCCTGACGGTGCCGTCGTCGGGCGAGGGCGGCAGTGTGTTCGTGCGCGACGCGCTGAACGACTTCGTCGCGCTCGGCCGCGATACGTGGCGCAGCGTGCGCATCCAGTTGAGCAGGCTGCTGTCGCGCGATCACGCGACGCTGCGCGACGACGCCGAACTCAAACACCGCGCGCTGATCCGCATGGCCGACGCAACGCTGCATCTGCCCGTGCAAATTCCGGGCTACACGGACTTTTATTCGTCGAAAGAGCACGCGACGAACGTCGGCTCGATGTTCCGCGATCCGAAGAATGCACTGCTGCCGAACTGGCTGGAAATTCCTATCGGCTACAACGGGCGCGCTTCGTCGGTGGTGGTGAGCGGCACGCCTGTGCGCCGCCCGAACGGCCAGCTGAAGCTGCCCGATCAGGAGCGGCCCGTGTTCGGCGCGTGCCGCAAGCTCGATATCGAACTGGAGACGGGTTTCATCGTCGGACGCGGCAATGCGCTCGGCGAGCCGATTGCGTGCGAGGACGCGGAGAACCATATCTTCGGCATGGTGCTGCTGAACGACTGGAGCGCGCGCGACGTCCAGCAATGGGAATACGTGCCGCTCGGGCCGTTCAACTCCAAAGGCTTCGCGACCACGATCTCGCCGTGGATCGTCACGCTCGACGCGCTCGAACCGTTCCGCGTCGCGCAGCCCGCCCAGGACCCGCAGCCGCTCGACTATCTGCGGCACGCCGGCAAGCACGCGTTCGACATTTCGCTCGAAGTGCTGCTGAAGCCGCGCGATGCGCAGCAAGCGACCACGATCGCGCGCACGAACTTCCGCCACATGTACTGGACGATGGCGCAGCAACTGGCGCATCACACGGTATCGGGCTGCAATACGCGCGTCGGCGATCTGATGGGCTCGGGCACGATCAGCGGCCCCACCGACGATTCGTTCGGCAGCCTGCTCGAACTGACGTGGAACGGCAAGAAACCGCTGCAGCTGGAAGAGGGCGGCACGCGCGCGTTCATCGAAGATGGCGACGTGCTGACGCTGGCGGGATGGTGTCAGGGCGACGGCTATCGCGTCGGCTTCGGCACGTGTGTCGGCGAGATTTTGCCGGCGCATGCGTGAGGCCGTCGCCGCGCTTGATGCTCGCCGTCTTCGCGGGCTCAAGCGCCTTCGACCCTCCGCGCACACCGTCCGGCATGCGCGGAGGGAAACATCTCACGACGCGGCGCTCGCCACGCCGCGTCGCTTCTCCCACAAGGCCGCCGCGAGAAACGCCAGCGCGCTCGCGAGCACCACGCCGATCATCGCGTCGTTGCCGACGCTCTTCATCAACGCACCCGCGATCAGCGGTCCGCCGAAGCTCGCGATACTCCACGACGCGCCCACGAGCGAACTCGCCGACACCAGCGCCACGCCGCGAAAGCGCTCGCCGCACGCGACCAGCGACAACGTATAGATCGCGCCCGCCGCCGCGCCGAGCACGTAGAGCAGCGGCCAGCACAGCCACGGCGACGCCACGGCCAACGGCAAGAGCGGCAGCAGCGCGACGACGAGCACCGCGCAGCCGATATGCACGCGCTCGCGCCCCAGCCGGTCGGCGAGCCAGCCGATCGGGAACTGCATCGTCGTGTCGCCGAGCAGCAGCGCGGACGCGAACAGCACGGCGACCTCGCCCGGCACGCCGTGCGCCATCGCGAAGAGCGGCATCAGCGACAACGCGATGGTGTCGAACAGCGCGAAGAAGCCGGTGCCGATCACGAGCGCGGGCATTTGCGGCAGCACGTGACGCCAGTTGCCGTGCGGCTCGTGTTCGTCGGCGGCGTGAGGCGTCGAGCGGATCATCGACAGCGCGGGCAACGCGATCAGAAAGATCACGCCGCAGATCAGAAATCGCCAATGATCGAACCGCGCAATCTGACTGACGAGCACGGGGCCCGCCATCTGGAACAGCGTGAAATTGGTCGCATAGATGGCGACGACACGGCCGCGGGAGGCGTCGTCGGCGAGCTGGTTGACCCAGGCTTCGCCGATCGTGAAGAGCAGCATCAGCGCCGCGCCGCACAGCACGCGCAACAAGGCCCAGACGAACAGATTCGACGTGAGCTGCATCAGCGCCGTCGCGATGGCGACGATCAGCACCGAGCCGATGATTGCCTCGCGGCCGCCGCAGCGCGCGGCGATCCGGCCGGCGACGGGCACGACCAGCAGGCCGCCGCCCGCCTGTGCGGCCGTCAGCAGGCCGACCACGTCGGTGCCGTAGCCCGCTTGCGACAGCGCAAGGGCAGTGAGGGGGAGTGTCGCGCCGCTGCCGAGGCCGACCACGGCCACGCTCAGGATCAGCGCGAGGAAATCACGGGAGAAGACGACTTTCATAACGGGCGTGATGCTACACCGCACGCCTGTCGCGCGCACCCGCCGACGGCGCGATCTGCGGCTTCCGAATGGCGGGCGGCGCGCTCAGCCCGCCACGGGCAAGCGCCGGTCGAGCGACACCGACCACCACGTCAGCGCCACGGCAGCCGCGGCCGTCGCGACGCCGACCCAGGGCAGCGACGTGAGCGGCGCGCCCGCGCCGATGGCCATGCCGCCGAGCCATGCGCCCGTCGCATTGCCGAGATTGAAGGCGCCTTGATTGAGCGTCGAGGCGAGATTCGGCGCGCTGCTCGCACGGTCGACGATCAGCATCTGCAGCGGCGGCACGATCGCGAACGCGAGCACGCCCCACAGGAAAATCGTGATCATCGCGGGGATTTCGCTGTGCATCGTCATCGCGAAGGCGGACAGGATCGCGACGATCGCGAGCAGGAACGACAGCAGCGACTGCACGGGGCGCCAGTCCGCGAGCTTGCCGCCGAGCGTGCTGCCCACCGTCAGCCCGAGGCCGAACAGCAGCAGCACCATCGTGACGGCATGTGGCGTGAAGCCCGTGACGTCTTCGAGGATCGGCGTGATGTAGGTGAACGTCGAAAAGAGACTCGCCGACGCCAGCACGCTCGTGCCCAGCACCATCAAGACCTGCGGATTCTTCAACACGGTGAATTCGTGCACCAGGCTCGCCTTCTGCATTTCGATCTTCGACGGCAGGCACAGCGCGAGCGCGAAGGCCGCGATCACGCCGATGCCCGTCACGGCCCAGAAGGTGGCGCGCCAGCCGACGGCCTGGCCGAGCGCCGTGCCGAGCGGCACGCCGAGCACGTTGGCGAGCGTGAGCCCCGTGAACATGAGGGCAATGGCTTGCGCGCGGCGATTCGGCGCGACGAGCCCCGCCGCGACCACCGAGCCGATGCCGAAGAACGCGCCGTGGCAGAACGCCGTGACAATGCGCGCGGCCATCAGCACCGCGTAGCCCGGTGCGATCGCGCACAGCAGATTGCCGAGGATGAAGATGCCGATCAGGCTCATCAGCGCTTTTTTGCGCGGCATGTTGGCGACCGCGATCGCGACGATGGGCGCGCCGATCGTCACGCCCAGCGCGTACGCGGACACCAGCATGCCCGCCGCCGGAATCGACACGCTCAGATCGCGCGCGACATCGGGCAGCAGCCCCATGATGACGAACTCGGTGGTACCGATTCCGAACGCGGCAACGGCTAGTGCAAGCAGGGGCAAAGGCATGATGGGAATGTCGCGGGAGGGTCGCGCGGGCGGACGGGAGCGCCGCGCGCGGTGCCGTCGCGCGCTTTCGGGACGAGTGCGCAGGCGCCGGCAAGGGTAAGTCAGTAGGGGATTGTACCTAAGCCGGTCCCGCCATGCGCTGCCGTTCGCGCACTGTTGTATTTCGTCGATAACGACTCGATTGCGCCGCCATCCGGACGAGAAAAGCCCCTATTTCAAGGGACTTTTTTTGTCCGGCGCGGGTCGAGCGAACTGCCGTGACGCCCCGCGCCCGCGGTGAACGCAGCCGCGCCTGCAAGGCCCTGTTCGAACACCGCGCGATAACCGCCCGCGCCTTCGCGGCGCAGGGCTTCGGCGAGATCGTCGAGGGGCGAATTGTCGTAGACGGAGCGGCGGTCGGCGAGCAGTGCGGCTTGTGGAAACGCTGCGAGATCGGCGGCGAGCTGTTCGGCGGCGGCGCGCGCCGCGCCCTTCGGCACGATGCGATTCGCGAGACCGAACGCGAGCGCTTCATCGGCGCTCACGGCGCGGCCCGTAAGGATCAGATCGAGCGCGCGCGACTGGCCGATCAGACGCGGCAGCCGGATCGTCCCGCCGTCGATCAGCGGAATGCCCACGCGCCGGCAGAACACACCAAGCACGGCATCTTCTTCGACCACGCGCAGATCGCACATCGCCGCCAGTTCCAGTCCGCCCGCCACCGCGTGCCCCGCAATCGCCGCGATCACCGGCTTCGTGAACCTCATCCGCGTCGGGCCCATCGGGCCGGGGCCGCTGCCGTCGGCATGCAATTCATTGCGCCGTGCGTCGTCGTGCAGAGCAGAGAGGTCCGCGCCCGCGCAGAACGTGCCGCCCGCGCCCGTCAGCACGGCGGCGCACCACGCGTCGTTGGCCTCGAAGCGGCGGAAGGCGGCCGCGAGCGCCTCGGCCGTCGGACGGTCGACGGCATTGCGGCGCGCCGGCCGGTCGATCACGATGGTTGCGACGGCGTCGAACGGGTCCGCGACTTGCTTGTTCTGTGCACTTGCGTTTATTTGTGCAAATTCGATTCGTACGTGTTCGCTGAAGTGTTCGCTGGCCATCGTTGTCTCCGCTGCGATGGATCGGGTGAAACCGCTGGACTGAAAACAGGGGCAGCAAATAAAGGCAAATTAAGGCGCGAGACGTGCTTCGACACCCTAAAGAAGCGCGCCAAACGACCGCTAAAGCAGGAGCAACAGCCTCGGCGACGATGCGTGACGAACAGGCGGCGATGCAGCGCGAATCGCCTGTCATAGGTTCACGCGGTTTTAACAATCGACTCGTAGCTTAGGTGAATTTTGAACAGCCAGGGCGCGCGCACGCACCGGCGCAGGGAGTACGCCCTATGTCCTCATTAATGGAATCACCGACCACGTCTTCCGCGGTCTCGCCGCCATCGGGCAGCGAGCCTGTCTGGATCGTTCCGCTGCACGCCCATCCGCATTATGCGCACGTGCGCCTGAGGCGCGTCTTCACGACGGACGGCACGCGGCATCAGGTCGTGCTCGTCGATGCACGCAAGCTGCTGGCATGCGCGGATCGCGACGAAACGGATTACGTGCTGCGCCCCGTGGACGAATGGCATCAGGGCAAGGTGCGCGGCATCCGCGAGTTTCTCGATCCGGCGAACGCGCGCATTCCGCAGATGCCCTACGTGACCATCACGACGCGCTGCGCGCCGGGATTGCTCGGCTGGCTGCGGCTCGAGCACGAAGGCGTGGTCGCGTTTCGCAACGGGCAGCACCGCGCGCGCTACATGCTGGCGGCGGGCGCCGTGTGGTTTCCCGTCGAAGTGCACGAGCGCGAAGCGGCGCTGCTGCGCCAGTTCTGCGGCGCGCCCGACGATGCGCGCACGGCGTTGCGTCCCGCTTCCGCCGACGCGGACGCCATCTCGCGCACCTGACCCGTACGCTATTCAACAGACGAACAACTGAACGCGCATCGGCACGGCAAGTATCGATGCGCGTGCGCGCCCGTGCGTGGCGCGCGCCTCAACCGTTCGCGGGCGGCGGCTCGACGACGTTGCGCGGCGTGCCGTCGCGCCAGGCTTCGACATTGCCGAGCGTCGTCTGCGCGATCTCCGACATCGCCTCGCGCGTGAAGAACGCCTGGTGCGCGGTGACGATCACGTTCGGGAACATCAGAAGCCGGGCGAGCACGTCGTCTTGCAGCGGCAGGTTCGAGTGATCCTCGAAGAAGATGCCGCCTTCTTCCTCGTACACGTCCAGCCCGAGATGCCCAAGCTGGCCGCTTTTCAGCGCGCCGATCAGCGCATTGCTTTCGACGAGCCCGCCGCGCCCCGTGTTGATCAGCATCGCGCCGCGCTTCATCTTCGCGAGCGCGTGGCTGTCGATCATGTGATACGTGGACGGCAGCAGCGGGCAATGCAGGCTCACGATGTCCGCGTGCGCGAGCAGCGTGTCGAGCGGCACGTAGCGCCCGCCAAGCGCGATCAGTTCCGTTGCGGGCGGCCCGGGATCATGCGCGAGCACCTGCATGCCGAAGCCCGCCATGATGCGCGCGAAGCACCGGCCGATGGTGCCCGTGCCGATCACGCCGACCGTCTTGCCGTGCAGGTCGAAGCCGAGCAGCCCGTTCAGCGAGAAATCGCCTTCGCGCGTGCGGGCGAACGCGCGCGCCAGCTTGCGGTTCAACGCGAGAATCAGCCCCACGGCGTGCTCGGCCACGGCATACGGCGAATAGGCGGGCACTCTGACCACGGCCATGCCCAGCCGCTGCGCCGCCGCCAGATCGACGTGATTGAAACCCGCCGAGCGCAGCGCGATGAGGCGCGTGCCGCCCGCGTGCAGGCGCTCGAGCGTCGGAGCATCGACGCAGTCGTTGACGAACGGACACACGACGTCGTAGCCCTGCGCGAGGACGGCCGTGTCTGCTTCGAGATGCGACTCGTGAAAATGCAGCTCGTAGCGGAATACCGCGTTCGCTTCAGTGAACGTGTCGATGTCGTACTGCCGGCTGCTGAAGAGGATCATGCGCATGGCTCGTCGCCTCCCGTTGGGCACTACCGACCCGGCGCAAACGCGCGGATTACGAAGCGTGCTGTGTGATGTGCAGATTCTGCGCGACTATGGCATGCGCGTCGGCGGGAAGAGGCGACTGCGTGCAACCCGCATGCTCGACCGTGTAATCGACGAAAGCGCGCGTCCTGGCGGGCAAATGGCGGCGGCGCGGATACACCAACGACACCCTTGCCTGCGATTCGTCGACCGTGTAGTCCTGCATGATGCGCTTTAACGCGCCCGTTGCGAAGTCATCGGCGACTAGCGGCTCGGGCAGCAGTGCGACGCCCATGCCCGCGATCGCCGCGAGGCGCACTAGCAGCGCGCTATTGACCATGTACGACGGTTCGATCGAGACCGGCTGCGCGTCGCCCTCGCTGTCGACGAAATGCCAGACGACGGGGCCGCGTGGCTCGACGGGCGCCGCGATGCAGGTGTGCAGCGCGAGATGCTCGGGATGATACGGCTCTTCGCGGGCGGCCAGATAGGACGGCGACGCGCAAGGCACGAGCCGCTGCGTGGCGAAGGACAGCTCGATGGTGTCCGTATCCGCCGCCGCACCCGACGGCGACGGACCGGCGATGAACAGCCCCACGTCGTAGCCGTCTTCGATCAGATGCGGCGCGCGCTCGGCGAGCGTGAGCCGGATGCGAACTCCCGGGCAGCGCCGGCGGTAGCCGTCGAGCAATTGCGTGAGGGCCTGCGGCGACAGCTCGCCCGTCGCAACGACGCGCAGCGTGCCGCCCGGCTCGCGCTCCGTGCCCGCGACGGAGCCTTCCAGATGGTCGAGTTCCTCGAGCAGTCCGCGGCACCCTTCCAGGTAGTGCACGCCCGCCTCCGTCAGCGACAGGTTGCGTGTCGTGCGATTGATGAGGCGTGCATGCAGATGCGCCTCAAGCGTGGCGACCGCGCGCGTGACGAGTGCGTTCGATACCTTCAGCTGCTGGGCCGCGCGTCTGAAGCTCTGGGATTCGGCCACCCGGACGAATACCCGCATTGCGTAGATCTGGTTCATGTTGTTGGCGCCCTCGTAAAAGCGCGGTGCTGCCGCGCGTCGTTGACCCTCTGTGGCATGCGGCAGAAAGCTGCGTCAGCCTTTGCGGGTTTGATGCCGGAATTGCTTGCGTACGCAAGCGGGCTCCGGCGCACAAAACTGCTTCACCAGTTCAAAAATAATATTGACAGTTCCCGGCGATTACAATATTTATGGAAAACGATGACGCCTATTGGGTACTTGTAAAAGGCCAATACCCTGTCATTTTCCGAAATGACACGTTGGATTGGGCCGGCCAAAAATACCGACATAAAAAGACTTCATCGGCCGTAAAGCCGTCTCCGGGTTGTTCGACAACTTATCGAGGGAACCATGTCTGCCAACGCCAGCAACACTGGCTGATCCAAGGCGGTGCGTCGAGTCCGCCAGACGGAGCTGATGCGGACATGTCGGCGCCGCACCTACATTGCGTTTCGAATACGCCGCATAATTCCGGGGCATATTCGTGCGCTTTTTCTAAATCGCGATTAATTGACGTGCGGATTAATCGCGGGCTCGCGCTTTTAAAAAGATTCATACAACAGCCGCTTTGCGGGAAATCCCGGAAATGGTCGCTGAATTGCTTTTCCCCTTTTCGCGAGCGTTGCAGTCGGATATCCGATTGGATCGCTCGAAATTGGTGCAATCAGCTCGGCGGACTGTGCGATAGGCTGATCGCCGCGTTGTTGCTCGGGAAGAAGCGGGCGCGCATGGCCCGGCCGGCCTCAAGAACATCGCGGTCCGCTCTCTTCATCTCCACGTTCGGCTTCACGGGCGGTCCGCGGTTCTTCGCCAATATCTGGCGCGCCTGGCGCTTAACGGCTGCTGTCGATCGTCGAGATCGTCTCGGCGCTCGTGCTGGTGATGATTGCCGTCGCCGTCTTGCGTCCCAATCCGGGCACGGCGCCGGACCGCTGGCTGGCGCGGCGACGGAATCGGCCGTGATTGGCACGGCCTCGGGGGTCGTCGCGAAACGCGCGCATTCAAGCGCGTGATTCGCAACCGCAAGCGCGCGCTGTTCAGGGAGATCGAGATCGCGTTCGACGAGAAGGACGCCAACCAGGTCGACTACTACACGATCATCGACATGGAGTATTTCGGGAAGCGCGCGTATGGCCGTGAGTTCGTCGCCTGCTGTTCAAGCACACCGACACGTCGGAACGGCTGTTCCGTCTTGCGACCGACGCAAGTGGTGCTGCTGCCGGGCACGGGGGGCTTCGGCACGAAGCATCCTTGGGGACGCGTGTCGCTCGCCATCTCAACGGGTCCGTCAATATCGGACGCGCGATCCGCAAGCTCACGGCAGAGTATGTCGAGCTCTACAGGTAGGAGACGGGCAAGCACCTGCAGTCGCAAAGAGGTCAAGTGACAATCGAGAGCGCAAAGACCGGGATGCGTCTCTTGCGCGAACGCGCATATCGGTGAATGATCGGCAATCAGCCCGCCGCCCGCAGGTCTGCTGCGCGCGGCGGGTTGTTTTTTTCTGTCCTGTCCTTCGTCCCTTGCGTTCCGATCATGACCACTACAACGTCCCATGTCGTTCCCTGTCCTGAAGTCGAATCGCTCGACGCGATTCTTCCCGAAGAGCCGCTCCTGATGATGGGCGCCGGCCCCGTGCCGATTCCCGCCGCCGTCGCGAAGGCCAATGCGATCGTCATCAACCATCTGGGCGGCACGATGGCCAAGGTGGTCGGACAGGTGAAGACGATGGCCCGTTACGTGTTCCAGACGAACTCGAAATGGGTGCTGGGCGTGGCAGGCCCGGGCTCGGCCGCGATGGAAATGGCGATCTCCAACCTCGCGTGGCAGGGCACGCGCGTGCTCAGCATCAAGAACGGCTTTTTCAGCGCGCGGATGGCGGAAATGGGGCGGCGCGTCGGCGCGGACGTCTCGCTGCTCGAAGTCGGCGACCGTGACGTCGCGACGCTCGAACAGGTCGAAGAAGCGATCCGGCGCACGCGGCCCGAGATCGTGACGATCGTGCAGGGCGAGACGTCCAACACCGTCTGGAACTATCAACTGAAGGACATCGCGGCGCTCGCGAAAAAGGCGGGCGCGCTGGTCGTCGTCGATGCCGTGTGCACGCTGTCGACGATGCCGCTCGAAATGGATGCGTGGGGCATCGACGCCGTGATCACGGGCGGACAGAAGGGGCTTTCGTCGATTCCGGGTGTGTCGCTGATCGCGTTTTCGGATGCCGCGTGGGAGCGCGTGAAAGGGCGCCCGCATGCCAGTGCGCATTGGTGTCTGGACGCATCATTGGCCGAGAATTTCTGGCACAACGCGGGGTATCACTACACGGCGCCCGTGTCGGGCGTGCTCGCATTGCACGAGGCGCTGCGACTGGTTTGCGCGGAGACGCTGGAGAAGCGATTTGCGCGGCATCTGAAGTGCTCGCTCGCGTTGCAGGCGGGCATCAGCGCGATGGGTTTGCAGCTGTTCGCGCCGGCTGAGTGCCGGTTGAATTCCGTGGTCGGCATCGAGGTGCCGACGCGGCAGGGTACGGTGCTGACACCCGCCGATATCTGCGGGCATATTTCGTGCTATCACCAGGTCGAGATCTCGGGGTCGTTCGGTTTGCCGATCGTGCGGATCGGGCAGATGGGCGAGCAGGCGCGCGCGCATAACCTGTTCCGTACGCTGCACGCGTTTGGGCGAACGATGGTGGACCTTGGCGTCGAAGTGGATTTGCCGGCTGGCGTGGCGGCGCTCGAGAGGGCGCTTGCGGGCGGGCGGGAGGAGTGAGGATTTTGCGTGGGCGTCGGCGTTGCGCCCGTGCGGCGTTGGGGCAACGCTAACGCATCAAAGACAAAGCGCGGATGCCAGCAAAACCGACAAAACTCACGTCAACGCCTGCGCCTCAGACGCAAAAACCTCAAGCCGCTGCAGGCGCGTTCGGCGTGCGTGAACTGCGCAAATAGAGCATGGTCGACAGCGCCACGGCGGCCGCCGCTGCAACAGCCGCGAACAGAAACACCGAGCCGTAACCGAATTCGCCAGCGATATATCCCGCCAGCGGCCCGGTAATACCCAGCGACAAGTCCAGAAACACGGAGTACGCCGACAGCGCCGCACCGCGGCTAGCGGGGGGCACCAGCCCGACGGCCTCGACGCCCAGCGCCGGAAACACCAGCGCAAAACCGAATCCCGTCAGCGCGGCGCCCGCCAGCGCGACATGCGGCTCGGGCGCGAGCCACAGCAACAGCAAGCCGACGCATTCGAAGGAAAACGACGCAATCGCCACGCGGAAACCGCCGTACGTCTTGATCGTGTTCGCAAACAACAGGCGCGCGCCGATGAACAGCGTGCCGAACACCGTCAACGACAACGCCGCGTTCGGCCAGTGCTTCGCCGCATAAAACAGCGTGACGAACGTCGCAATCGAGCCGAATCCCGCCGACCCGAGCGCCAGCCCAATGCCGTGCGGCAGCACGCGCGTGAACACGCTGCCGTACGACATGCGCTCGCCGTGAACCACGGGGACGGCCGCAATTGGGCGCGTGAGATAGAAGCCGAGCGCCGCCAGCGCGATCACGACGACGCCGAGCGCGAAAAAGCCCACGTTGTGCGCGATGGCGACGCCGAGCGGCGCGCCGATCGCGAGCGCCCCATACGTGGCGATGCCGTTCCACGAGATCACGCGCGCGTTGTTCGTCGTGCCGACGCGTCCGATGCCCCACAGGATTGCGCCCGTGCCGCACAGGCTCTCGCCGAAGCCCAGCACGAGCCGGCTCAGCACCAGCAGGCTCAGGCTCAGCACCGGCCAGCGGCCGAGGAGCACGGCCAGCAGCAACAGCACGCCGCTCACGCCGCAGCCGATCAGACCGATCGTCACCGTTTTCTTCGGCCCGAGCGTATCCGCCGAGCGTCCGGCGAGCGGGCGCGACGCGAGCGTCGCAAAGTACTGCACGCTGATCGCCAGACCTGCGATCACGGCGCTATAGCCCAGATCGTCGTGGACATAGCCCGGCAGCACGGCCAGCGGAATGCCGATTGTCAGGTAACAAAGAAACGTGAAGAAAACGACAGGAATGATCTGCAACGTGACGGCAAATTCGCTGCGCGGCTTGGCGGAGTCGGCGGGCATGGGGAAAACGAGACTTGAAATCGGCGGGAAGACATGATTGTCCCACGGAACCGATCCCCCTGCAGCGGCTGCTTAACTATTTTCCCTCCGCAAAAACGGGTATGGCCGCCATTTCGAGGGATTTCCGTCAATTTTTCCGGCTCCCTGTCGAAACTTAGCCGGCTGCAGCGGTGCGACCGAGCGTCCCAATCTAGCAAAATCGAGCAAAAATTGCATTCAGCGGACACGGCTTCATAAGCGCAACGTGCCGCGCCCGTCTCAATTTATCGCTCCAGCTGTATGTCCCCCATGCGACCGGGCCTATGGGTTGTGAATATTGATGATGCTACTTTTCGAATCGTCAGCCGCACCGCCGCACTCCCCATGCAGGCGCGAACAACCGAAACGAGCACGAGACATGAGCCAGCCGATCCGCTTTTACCACCGCAACGCGATCCGTGAGATCGCCGACGCGCCCGTCACCCGCACCGTCCTTCAATATCTGCGCGAAGACGCGCGCTGCACGGGCACGAAGGAAGGCTGCGCCGAAGGCGACTGCGGCGCCTGCACCGTCGTCATCGGCGAGCGCGACGACGCGGGCGGCGTCAGCTTCAAGGCGGTCAACGCATGCATCCAGTTTCTGCCGACGCTCGACGGCAAGGCGCTCTTCACCGTCGAAGACCTGCGCCAGCCCGACGGCAGCCTGCATCCCGTGCAGGAAGCGCTGGTCGAGTGCCACGGCTCGCAGTGCGGCTTCTGCACGCCGGGTTTCGTGATGTCGATGTGGTCGATGTACGAGAAGCACGGCCACGAGCATGCATGCGCGAACCGGACGGTGCCGAACCGCGCCGATATCGCCAACGCGCTGACGGGCAACCTGTGCCGCTGCACCGGCTACCGGCCGATCATCGAGGCCGCCGAGCGCATGTTCCAGTTGCCCGCGCCGAAAGCGCCCGTCGACGTCAAATCGCTTGCGGAAAAGCTCGCGGCAATCGGGCGCACCGACACCTTCCACTACGAACACAACGGCCAGACCTTCGACGCGCCGCGCACCGTCGCCGCGCTCGCGAAGATCAAGGCCGACGCGCCCGGCACGCGCATTCTCGCTGGCAGTACCGACATCGGCCTGTGGGTCACGAAGATGATGCGCGAGCTCGGCCATATCGTGTACGTCGGTCAGATCGACGAAATGTGCAAGCTCGAAACGAACGACGACTGGATCGAGATCGGCGCGGGCGTCACTGTCGAGCGCGCCTACGCGGAACTGGCGAAGCAGTATCCCGAACTCACCGAGATGTGGCAGCGCTTCGCGTCGCTGCCCATCCGCAACGCGGGCACGCTGGGCGGCAACGTCGCGAACGGCTCGCCCATCGGCGATTCGATGCCGGGGCTGATCGCGCTGGGCGCACGCGTCGTGCTGCGCGGCGGCGACATCGAGCGCGAGCTGCCGCTCGAAGACCTGTACCTCGCGTATCAGAGGAAGGACATGGCGGAGCACGAGTTCGTCGTCGGGCTGAAGGTGCCCGCGCGCAACGAGGCGCGCAAACACTTCACGTTCCGCACGTACAAGATTTCGAAGCGCTTCGATTCGGACATTTCGGCCGTGTGCGCCGCGTTCTCGTTCATTGCCGACGGCGAGACGATCCGCGAGCCGCGCATCGCGTTCGGCGGCATGGCGGCGACACCGAAGCGCGCGACGCAAGCCGAAGCCGCGCTCGCCGATGCCGACTGGCACGAAGCGACGGCGCAGGCCGCAATGATTGCGCTTGGCAACGACTATCAACCGCTCTCCGACATGCGCGCGACGAGCGACTACCGCCTCGAGGCGGCGAAGAACACGCTGTATCGCTTCTGGCTCGAAACGCGCCCGAACAATCCGCTGCAAAAGAGCGCGATCGATGTGCGCGCGGTCGTCGCGGCCGGTGCGGACGCTGGTGCAGAAGCCTAAGGAAGCAAAGGAACACGGAGAACCCACAGAATGAACCAGCAAGCCGAACCGTTCCTGAAGGACGCAAAAGAACTGGCCGAGTTCACGCAAGTGCACGTGTCGCGTCCGCATGAGTCCGCGCATCTGCACGTGAGCGGGCGCGCCACGTATACCGACGACATCCCCGAAATCGCGGGCACGCTGCACGCGGCGCTTGGCCTGTCGCCGAAAGCGCACGCGAAGATCCTGTCGATGTCGTTCGACAAGGTGCGTGCGACGCCCGGCGTCGTCGCCGTGTTCACGGCGGGCGACATTCCCGGCCATAACGATTGCGCGCCGATCGTCAAAGGCGATGATCCGATTCTCGCGGACGGCGTCGTGCAGTACGTCGGTCAGCCGATGTTCATCGTCGTCGCGACGTCGCACGATGCGGCGCGGCTCGGCGCGCGTCGCGCGGACATCGAATTCGAGGAATTGCCTGCTGTGCTGACGGCGCAGCAGGCGCGCGCCGCGAACCAGAGCGTGATTCCGCCGATGAGACTCGCGCGCGGCGACGCGGCCACGAAGCTCGCGCACGCGACGCATCGCGACGCGGGTGAAATGCTGCTCGGCGGCCAGGAGCAGTTTTATCTGGAAGGGCAGATTTCGTACGCCGTGCCGAAGGACGACGACGGCATGCACGTCTGGTGCTCGACGCAGCATCCGACGGAAATGCAGCATCTCGTCGCGCACGTGCTCGGCGTGCATTCGCACAACGTGCTGGTCGAATGCCGGCGGATGGGCGGCGGCTTCGGCGGCAAGGAATCGCAGTCGGGTCTGTTCGCGTGTTGCGCGTCGCTCGCGGCGTGGAAGCTGCTGTGTCCCGTCAAGCTGCGTCCCGATCGCGACGACGACATGATGGTCACGGGCAAGCGCCACGATTTCCACTACACGTACGACGTCGGCTACGACGACGACGGGTTGATCGAGGGCGTATCCGTCGATATGACCTCGCGCTGCGGCTTTTCCGCCGATCTGTCCGGCCCTGTGATGACGCGCGCCGTGTGCCACTTCGACAACGTGTACTTTTTGTCGGACGTGGCCATCGACGGTTTCTGCGGCAAGACCAACACGCAGTCGAACACGGCGTTTCGCGGTTTCGGCGGCCCGCAGGGCGCGTTCGCGATCGAGTACATCATCGACGACATCGCGCGCTCGCTCGGCAAGGATTCGCTCGACGTGCGCCGCCGCAATCTGTACGGCAAGACTGAGCGCAACCAGACGCCGTACGGCCAGATCGTCGAAGACAACGTGATTCACGAACTGATCGACGAACTCGAAGCGACCAGCAATTACCGCCGGCGCCGCGCCGAAGTGCTCGAATTCAACCGCAACAACGAGGTGCTGAAGAAGGGCCTCGCGCTCACGCCTTGCAAGTTCGGCATCGCGTTCAACGTCACGCACTTCAACCAGGCGGGCGCGCTGGTTCATATCTATACCGACGGCTCCGTGCTCGTGAATCACGGCGGCACGGAAATGGGCCAGGGTTTGAACACGAAGGTCGCGCAAGTGGTCGCGCATGAACTCGGCGTGAGCTTCGGTCGCGTGCGCGTGACGGCGACGGATACGTCGAAAGTGGCGAACACGTCGGCCACGGCGGCATCGACGGGATCGGACCTGAACGGCAAGGCCGCGCAGGATGCCGCGCGCCAGTTGCGCGAGCGTCTGTCCGCGTTTGCGGCGGAGAAATTCGGCGCGGGCGAAGTCACGGCATCGCAGGTGCGTTTTGCAGGCGACTGCGTGCTGGTCGGCGACGCAATCTTGCCGTTCGAGGAAGTCATCGCGAAGGCGTATCTCGCGCGCGTGCAGTTGTGGTCCGACGGCTTCTACGCCACGCCCAAGCTCTACTGGGATCAGGCGAAGCTGCAAGGGCGGCCGTTTTTCTACTACTCGTACGGCGCGGCCGTGTCGGAAGTGGTGATCGACACGCTGACGGGCGAAATGCGCGTGCTGCGCGCCGATGCGTTGCATGACGTGGGCGCGTCGCTGAATCCCGCCATCGACGTCGGCCAGGTGGAAGGCGGCTTCATTCAGGGCATGGGCTGGCTGACGACGGAAGAGTTGTGGTGGAACGCGGGCGGCAAGCTGATGACGCACGCGCCGTCCACGTACAAGATTCCGACCGTCAACGACACGCCGCCCGATTTTCGCGTGCGCCTCTTCAAGAACCGCAACGCGGAGGACAGCATTCATCGCTCGAAGGCAACGGGCGAGCCGCCGCTTTTGCTGCCGTTCTCGGTGTTCTTCGCGATCCGCGATGCCGTCGCGGCTGTCGGCGATTACAAGATGAATCCGCCGCTGAACGCGCCCGCGACGGCCGAAGAAATTCTCAAGGCAGTCCGCGCCGTGCGCGCCGGTCGATAAGGAAGAGGGCGCTCGCCATGATGCACGTTCCGTCTTTCGCAGAGACTCCCGTTCAGGTCGGCCGATGCCGCGGCCATGCGACGAAGCTGCCGCCGCCAATGCACATCGTGCTGTTCGGCGCGGGCCACGTCGGCCATGCGCTGATCGCGCTGCTCGGCCGGCTGCCTTGCGTCGTGCAGTGGGTCGACGAGCGCGACGAGCTGTTCCCCGACGAAGTGCCCGCGAACGTGCAGATCGAAGCGACCGACACGCCCGACGCCATCGTCGACCAGGCACCCGCCGGTGCGTACTTCCTCGTGATGACGCACAACCACGCGCTCGATTTCGCGCTGGCCGAGCGCATCATGCGCCGGCGCGATTTTGCGTACTTCGGCATGATCGGTTCGAAGACCAAGCGCGTGAAGTTCGAGCGCCGGCTGATCGATCGCGGTGTCGATCCGCTGCGCCTGTTCGAGATGACGTGTCCGATCGGCGTGCCGGGTATCGTCGACAAGGCGCCGACGTCGATTGCCGTCGCGGTGTGCGCGGAGTTGCTGCAGGTGAGGTCGCAGCAGATTTCGCTGGCCGATCTCGCGCCTGTTCAGCAGGCGGAGTGCGCAGGCGTCTGATTCATCCGCCGATTCCTCCAGCGGGCGCGGCGGAAGTTTTCGCCGCGTCTGTTTTTTTCCCGTCTTCGTTTGGTCCGACTTCGCGGTGGTCCGCGAGCGCCGCGCCTTCTTCGCGACGAGCAGCTCCGACACTTGCGCCATCAGGCCGCGCAGCCACGCGACATCGCTTGGCCGGTCGGGCTGCGGATGCCACATCTGATAGCACTTGATGCGCGGAAACGGAATCGGCACGTCGACGACGGCAAGCGGCAGCATCTCCGCGTAATGCAGCGCGAAGCGGCGCGTCGTCGTGAAGATCAGGTCCGATTGCAGCAGCACTTGCGGCACGAGCCCGAAGTACGGCAGCGTCGCGACGACGCGGCGCGACGCGTGTGCGCGCGCGAAGCCCGTGTCGATTGCGCCGCCGCGCGCGCCGCTGTAGTGAGCGGGCGCGAGATGCGGCGCGGCGAGATAGGCGTCGCGCGTGAGAGGTGCCTTCGCGAGGGGATGATCGGCGCGCATCATGCACACGACGGTATCGGAGAACAGGTCGCTGCGCTCGAAGCGCGCGTCGGGCTTCGGCCAGTTGCCGATCACGAGGTCGAGGTCGCCCGCATCGAGTGCGCCGGCGTGATCGAACAGCGGTCCCAGCGACTCGATCTCGAGCCGCGCATGCGGCGCCGCCTCGCGAAACTGCGCGATCACGGTCGGCATGAAGAAGTCGTTGAGGTAGTCGGGCGCGGCGATGCGGAACGTGCGGCGCGAGCGGTCAGGCTCGAAGTCGCCATGCGGCGTGGCGACGAAGTCGACGTCGCGCAACACCTTCTGCGCCGACGCAAGCAGCGATTCGCCGTATTCCGTGGGCACCATGCCGGACTTGCCGCGCACGAGAATCGGATCGTTCAGCGTTTCGCGCAGCTTGCGCAGCGCGGTGCTGATGGCCGGTTGCGTCTGGTTCAGCCGCAGCGCCGTCTGCGTGACGCTGCGCTCGACCAGCAGCGTGCGCAGCACGCGCACGAGCCAGATATCGAGAGAAGCGGCGGTGGCGTCCATGAATCGGCGGGGCGGTGCAGGCCCGTTAAGGCGTTTCGAATGCGTGTGTCAGACGGCATCGCGCGTGCGGCGGCATCTTCCGACGCGAGGCCGCGCGCACGCGCGCGAAGCTATAACCATAGGCCCGTTTGCCCTGCGCAAGCCATAGCGGACGCCATATGACGGGCATCACGGCGGGCCTCCTCGCGGCGCAACCTCCACGCGGCGGGATGCGCCGCGGCGCCGCTCAGGCCTTCGCCAACCCGGACGGCAGCGACGTGATCCGCTTGACTTCCTTCGAGTCGAGCCAGTTCGGTGTGCGCGCGCAGTAGAGCACCATCGGCAGCGCGTCTTCGCCCCAGAACAACTGCTTGTTCAGCCAGAAGGTCGGCACGCCGAACACGCCGAGCGCGATCGCATCCGTGACGTTGCGCGCCAGTTGCGCGCGCGTCGATTCGCGCGCGATCAGCTCTGCGCCGTCGGGCGCGTTCAGCCGCTCGCACAGATCGGCGAAACCATCCGGCGTCGACGGATCCCGCCCATCGCGCCAGATAAAGCGGAAAATCTCGCGCACCGTGTGCAGGTCGGAGCCGAGCGCGATCGACAGCAGCATCGGTTTCGTGGAGTCGAACGGATGGGCGGGCGGCATGCGAAACGGAATGCCCAGTTGCTCCGCGCGAAAGAGCGCATACCGGTACGTGAAAATGCGTTTCGCGGGCACGTCGTAGGCGACCCGCTGCCCCCAGTGACGATACAGCTCGTGCAGCAGCACGGGCGTCAGCACGAAGGGCAGTCCGGGCCATTTGTCGTGCTGTTCGAGAAGCAGATACGAGAACGGTGAGACAAAGTCGTAAAACCACAGTGGCTGCGTGGCGTCGATGCCATTGGTCATGATGTCTCCCGGTTGCCTGAACGGCGGACTGTCGGCGGTGCCGTGCTTCAGCCCGTTCTGGTTGTTTCGATCTTACGCGGAGCACGCCGCGTGCGCATCATTGGACGAAATGCCGTCGCGGCAGCGCGCGGCACACCAAAACCCGACCATGCCAGAGACGGGGCGGGCATTTGCGTTGCATTCACGTTGGATTTGCGCGCGTTTGCGCCGCGCTTGCGCCGCGTTTGCAATTTGGCGCCGGGCGCTTCACGAGCCCGAACCGCCGTGACCCGCTTCCTCGCTTTCCCGGTCCGGCTCGCCATCGGTCTCCCGATCCGACGGCCCCGCGTGGCTCGCCGCTCGCGCCTGGGCCCGGCCAATCGCGCCCGGCGGACTCGGGACGGGCGCCTGGGACGCGCTGCCCGCGTCGCGCGCGGCTTCGGAATCGCGCGTGAGGCGGGCCCGCACGAAGCCGATATGCTCGCGCAGCACATAAAACTGATCCGCATACGCAAGCGGCATTTTCAGCCCATTGACGGACTCTTCGATCTTGTCGAGCCGCTCGACGAGCGCCTCGCGGTCCGCCGCCGACGTATCGCCCAGCGCCTCGCGTTCGATCGCGATCAGCGCGCCGTACCAGCGGTAGATGCGCGACTTGACGCGCCATGCATACAGCGACGGCACGAGCCGCAGCCCCGGAATCAGCACGACGATGATGGGCACCAGCACGACCAGCAGCCGGTCCGCGAGACTCGCGAGCCAGAACGGCAGCACCCGGTACAGGAAGCTCTTGCCGGACTTGTAGTAGCGCGCGGCGTCGTCGCTGATCGGGAAGTCGCGGGCGAGCGGCGCCGGGAATTCGCCCGCCTTCTGCAGCGCCGTCGCGCGGCCGTGCACCTCACGCGCCGCTTCGATCAGCAGATCGGACAGCGCCGGGTGCAGCGAATCGCGCGCGACCAGTTCTTCCGTCGGGGCGACCATATGGAGCGCGGTCGACGGCAGGTTTTTGCCGAGGTCGAACGAGCCCATCGGCATTTCGATCTGCGTCAGATACGGAAAGCGCTTCGCATACGCACCCGCCTGCGTGAAGTCGTAGAACTGCACGCCCGCCGTCCGATACAGCTTGCCCATCACAGGCGGCTGGGCGGAGTCGCCCGTCAGGAAAGCCGCGTCGATCTTGCCTTCCGTGAGCGCCTTCGCGGCGTCGTCGCCGGACAGGGACAAGAGCTTCGTCGGTCCGTCGGGCGTGATGCCGTTGGCCTTCAGCAGCTGCAGCGCCAGCTCGCGCGTGCCGCTGCCTTCGGCGCCGATTGCGATGCGCTTGCCCTTGAACTCGGACAGCAGCGTGACCATCGGCCCTCGATAGAAGATCGCCACAGGCACATACGCGACGCTGCCGAGCGACATCAGATTGTCCGTCGACTTCTGCGGCGCGACGCCGTCCTGCACGAAGCCGACGTCGACGTTAGCGTGGGGATCGGTCAGGCGCCGATAGTTGTCGAGCGAGCCTTCCGTCTCCAGCACGTTCAGCGTGATGCGGTTGCGCGCGAGGATCTCCTTGTACTTCTGCGCGGCGACCCAAAAGGTGCTGCCTTTGGGACCCGCCGCCATCGTCATCGTGCTGGGTGGCGCGGGCTGGATCAGGCGCACGGCGACATAGATCGCCACGGCGCTGATCACGAGGATCGGGCCGAACGAGACGGCGAGGTCGCGCCATGAAATCGCCACGAACCGGGCGACGAGGCGGGGCGGGGGCTTGCGTTGGGCGGTGCGTTCCGGGCGACGTCCGTCGGAAGGCTTCATGAGAATGCTTGACTGTCAGGTGAGTTTGGTTTGTCGGGCGGGCGCGCCACGCGGGCTTGCGTGGCGGCCCGGCGGCATCGCGGGCGGCCGCCATGCGTGCGCGGCCGGGTGTCGCAAGGCGCCGGGGGCGCCCATTTCGACGTTCGCGCCGATGGTACATGAGATTGACGGCGCGGCGGCGCGCCCGGGCGGATCGCCGCGCGACAAACGCGTAACAAAAAGTGACCTCGGGGGCCGCGAGCAACGCGCGACTTCGCTTCCGCCGGGCGCTGCCGCGCGGGCCGCCGGGTCGGCTGATGGGGGCATGACTGGGCACATGAATGGGCGCACGGATGGCTGCACCGGATGGCCGCACGGATGGCTGCACCGACGTCCGCACGGAAAGCCGCCCGGATGGCTGCACCGATGTCCGCACGGAAAGCCGCCCCCGCCAACGACGCCCGCCATGCCCGCTCGGCGCTCCGTGAAGCTCCGCTTGCGACATGCGAATCGCGCGAAGGCGGCGCCGCAAACCGTGCATGACACGCGATATCCTTTGCAGAACTTTCAAGGCTAGATTACATTGGCAACGCTGCCGCGAATCAAACGTTGGCGCAGCGCGACCCGGGCAGACTCCTACCAGACCTGGGCACGCTGCCAACGCCGCGGCGGGCGGCGGGCGGCCGGCGCCGCGCATCGTCATGCACCGTGCAGCGCGCAGGCCGTCGCCACTTCCCATGCCTCTCTCGCAGACCGTGATAACGCTCCAGGCTCTCCATCGCCTCGTTGCGCGTTTGCGCGCGCGCACGCGATCGGGCCGCCCGCAGTCGTAACCAGCCGCTAGTCAAACGCGGTCCAAACCAAAGCAAAAGGAGAAGTTATGAAATCGGTCGATTTTCTGAAGGCACTGGGTGGTGTCGTAGCAATGGTCGTCGCATGCCACACGTATGCCCAGGCAAGCGACTCCATGGCGCCGGCAGCGCCCGCCGCCGACGCGAAAACCGCCAAGCAGGCAAACCGCGCGCTCGGCCGCAAGGTCCGCTCGGCGCTGGCGAAGACGCAAGGCCTCGACGTGTCGGCGATCAACGTCCGCGCCAACGGCGGTGCCATCACGCTGACGGGCACGGCGCCCGACAACGACCAGATCCAGAAGGCTGGCGATGTCGCGAAGGGCGTGGCAGGCGTGACGTCGGTGTCGAACAAGATCAACGTTCAGCAGCAGTAAGCGAAGTCGCCGCGCCAGCGCC
Organism: Burkholderia sp. E7m39; assembly: GCA_001319865.1. Lineage (GTDB taxonomy): Bacteria > Pseudomonadota > Gammaproteobacteria > Burkholderiales > Burkholderiaceae > Paraburkholderia > Paraburkholderia bengalensis. Next base: position 44,552 of record BBSL01000069.1, read on the forward strand.
GACGGACCGCATTCCGTCGGCGGGCGGCGGCGCACTGAGCGCCGGACTCACGCTGCACGATGTGGCGTGCTTACCGGTCAGAATGACAAGCGGGCTCCATTTGCACAGGGAGCCCGTTTCGTTTTGCGCGGCTGTTTTGCGGGTCTCCGTACGGGCCTTTTGCGGGCGATTCGTTGCGCGCGCATCGGATTCGCGCGGCCGGCACCCATGCGACGGCGCGCCGCGCTCTACGAAACGCGACTGCGCGGCGGAAGTCTCTTTGTATGGACATGCCGCGCGTCATCGCTGAAAGCCGCGTCTGGCGGGCGTTTGCAACGGTTCGTAAGCGGCGCGGCGGGCGCTCAGGCGTTCCGGCTGTCTCCGTTTAAAGACGATGCGCGCCGGGCGTCTCGCTCGTTCGCAACAACAAAACGGGCGCCGAGCCCAACGAAAGCCGAGGCCACAACGCGCCAGACCAATCGCGTCGCAAAGATAGCGGGAGTTCGGCGCGAAACTTGCATTGGAGCAGCGCCGCAGTCGCGCCCACTGCGTTGTGCATCGCTTGCATCCGGGCACGGCACGGCATCGACAACAAAACACCGGAGACGAACAATGACAGGGAATGTGTTGTTCAGATGTACCGCCGCCGCCCTTTGCACGGCCGCGGCGTCCTTCCTGCTCGCCGCATGTGGCAACGACGACGACCATCCGAGCCAGACGGCCAACGCGCTGCCTTCCTTCGTGGTGTCGGGCAGCGTCACCACGACGGCCTACGACGGCAACAGCGACGACCTCCTGACGGGCGGTCTTGGCAAGTCGGGCCTCGGCAGCGCGACGCCGCCTACGTTCGCGAATGCCGCCAGTCCCACCGCCGCGGAATTGCGGCGCCTCGCGATCTGGTCGAACTACCGCGCGCTCGTCGACATGTCGTCGAACGGCGGCTATGGGCGCTTCTGGGGGCCCAACGTCGATCTGAACGGCAACGACACGCTCGGCGAAGGCAAGATCGCAGGCACCGAATACCTCGCCTATGCCGACGACGGCAGCGGCAAGCAGAACGTGACGCTGATGGTCCAGGTGCCGAAGTCGTTCGATCCGAACAATCCCTGCATCGTCACAGCGACGTCATCGGGCTCGCGCGGCGTGTATGGCGCGATATCGGCGGCGGGCGAGTGGGGTCTCAAGCGCGGCTGCGCCGTCGCGTACACCGACAAGGGCAGCGGCAACGGCGCGGAAGAACTCGGCACGACGCAGGTCACGCTGATGAACGGCACGCTGGCGCCGGCGCAGACGGCGGGCACGCGCAGCCTGTTCACCGCGAACGTTTCGTCAGGCGATCTGGCGACGTACAACGCGGCGTTCCCGAACCGCTACGCGTTCAAGCACTCGCACTCGCAGCAGAACCCCGAGCAGGACTGGGGCAAGGACACGCTCGAAGCCGTGCAGTTCGCCTACTGGGCGCTCAACCAGCAGTTCGCGCCGACCGTCAATAACGACCCGCAACAGCATGGCGTGCGTTATCGCGCGGGCGGCATCACGACGATCGCGGCTTCCGTGAGCAACGGCGGCGGCGCGTCGCTCGCAGCCGCCGAGCAGGACACGCAAGGGTGGATCACGGCCGTCGTGGTCGGCGAGCCGCAGATCAATCTGAACATGGCGCCGGCGGCGCAGGTGCTCGAAGGCGGTGTGCCGATTCCTGCCGCAGGCGCGCCGCTCGCCGACTACATGACCTACGCGAATATGCTGCAGCCGTGCGCGGCGGCCGCGACGGCTGCGGCGGGCGCGCCGTATCTGACGGCGCTGCCCACCGCGACCACCAACGCGATCCGCCAGGCGCGCTGCGCCTCGCTCGCCGCGGGCGGCTTCGTGAGCGGCGCGGACGAAACGAGCCAGGCGAACGACGCGCTCAATCGCCTGCATGCGGCCGGCTACGAAACCGACTCAGATCTACTGCACGCGCCGATGTGGGATTCGCAGGCCGTGCCCGCCGTCGCCGTCACGTATGCGAACGCGTACACGAAGTCGAGCGTGACGGACAACCTGTGCGGCTTCAGCTTCGGCACGACGAGCGCGTCGACGGGCGCGGCGGGCGTGGCGCCGACGGTCTCGCCGATGCTGTCGATATTCGGCCTGGGCAACGGCGTGCCGCCGACCAACGGCATCAATCTCGTGTACGACAACTCGACGGCGCCGGGCGGCGAGGACCATCGGCTGGCGACGGCCGACGCGAGCTACGCGGGCGCTGCGTGCCTGCGCGCACTGTGGACGGCGGGCGATCCGCGCATGCAGCAGAACGTCAACGCGATCCGCGTCAACGCGAATCTACACGGCAAGCCGGCCATCATCGTGCAAGGACGCAGCGACGCGCTCGTGCCGGTGAACCACGCATCGCGCGCATATCTGGCGATGAACAGCATCACGGAAGGATCGAAGAGCCAGCTGGCGTTCTATGAAGTGCTGAACGGGCAGCACTTCGACGCATTCCTGAGCACGGCCGGTTTCGATACGCGCTTCATTCCGGTGCACTACTACAACGTCCAGGCGTTGAACCTGATGTGGAGTCACCTGAAGAACGGCGCGCCGCTGCCGCCGTCACAGGTGATCCGCACGGTGCCGCGCGGCGGCACGGCGGGTGCTGCGCCTGCCCTGACGGTGGCCAATCTGCCCGCCATTTCGGCGAGCCCGGGTGCGAATGCGATTCAGATCGGGTCAGGCACGGTGAACGTGCCGAAGTGACGTGAGATGTCGCGCGGCCCGCAGAACATGCCGAAAAAAAGACGGGCCGCGTGACGCGCAGGTGACAGAAAACGGGCAGGGAGCGGGCAGTGAGCGGGGCAGAAAGCGGGCCCGTCGTCCCACGTACGCGAAAGCCTTCGCCCAAAGGCGACGGATCTTCGTTCATGTGCGCCGTGACACACCTTTTACCCATCGGGTGCAGTACTGTGAAGCTAATGAGGCTTCATGGAGCGATGGCATGGACACGACCCGCTTCACCTACACGGATCTGCCGATCGGCGAACGCGCGGCATTCGAGCTGGTATGCGCGCGACATGGTTTTGCGCCCGCGCACTTCGACATCACGGCAAGCGATGATCCCGACGACGCGTCGCATCGGTCGCGTCTGCTGACGATACGGCGCGGCGGCTGGGCGCAGTCGTATCACGAGGACACGGCAGGCCATTGGGTGCGCCAGTTCGAGACCGATCTGAACTGCCGCTTCTTCAAGTGATCGCAGTGAGATGCGCAGGAACGGCGGCGCGCGGCTCGCGTCGCCGAGGACCGTTCGTCAGGCCGTCACGAGCTTGACGCCGACGAGGGTCAACGTTGCGGCAAGCAGGTTGCGCAGCAGCTTGTCGGGCGCCTTCGACGACAGATAGCTCCCCATCGCGATGCCCGGCAGCGAGCCGATCAGCAGCGACACCAGCAACGACCAGTCGATCGACCCGAGCAGCCAGTGCCCGGCCCCCGCGAGCAGCGTGAGCGGGACGGCATGCGCAATGTCCGAGCCGACGATGCGCGCGGTCGGCAGCAGCGGGTAGAGCAGCAGCAGCACCGTGACGCCGATCGCGCCCGCGCCCACGGAAGTCAACGACACCAGCGCGCCGAGCACCGCGCCCGTCAGCATCGTCAGCGCGAGCGTGCTGCCCTGGCCCGTCGCGCGCTTGCGCGCAGCCGCGAACGCGGTGAGTTGCGGCCGGAACACCAGCGCGATCGCCGTGATCAGCAGTGCCACGCCCAGCACGACGGAAATCAGATGGGCGCCGCGCGGCGAATTCATCCCGTAGCGGTGCAGCAGGATCAGCGTGACCGTGGCGGCCGGCACGCTGCCGGCGGCGAGGCGCAGCGTGACCTGCCAGTCGATCGAACCCTTCACGCCGTGCACGAACGTGCCCGTCGCCTTGGTCGCGGCGGCGTAGAGCAGGTCCGTGCCGACGGCCGTCGCCGGATGGATGTTGAACAGCAGAACGAGGATCGGCGTCATCAGCGAGCCGCCGCCGACGCCCGTCAGCCCCACCAGAAAGCCAACGAAAAGACCGGATGCCGAATACAGGAGATCGATGTGGGGAAGGGCCATTGCGCGGACCGCGGACGGTCGTAAAAGGTTGCGGGAGTTTGCCGGTGCTGTCGTCGGGGTGCCGCGCCCGTGCCTGCCGGTTGCGCGGTCTGGTCGCGGATCGGTTCCGGTTCGGTTCGGCTCCGGTTCGGTGCCGTTCCGTGACGGTTCGGTGCCGCTTCGGTGCCGCTTCGGTCCCGCTTCGGTGTCGATCCGCTCGTGATCCGGACGGGCGGCGTCGCGGCGAAAGTCCGCTATTGTCGCAAAACCGGCGCTGACGCGTACGATTACGCGCAGATCCACGGCATAGGGCGCTGCCCGACACCTGGCTTACAATGCATGGCTGGCGCGACGGCCACGCCTGCGAGCGGCCAGGCGTGCGCCATGCCCGGCGACGCTTCTTCGCCCGATCCGCTCGTGCGTTTCATCCAGCATCCCATCCGCAGACCGATAAAAATGAATCCCGGCGTCGCCTACGCATTGCTTGCGTTCACCCTGTGGGGGTTGTTCCCCGTCTACTTCAAGTCGCTGCATCAGATTTCTCCTGGGGAAATGCTCGCGCACCGGATGGTGTGGTCGATGCTGTTCCTGTTCATCGTGCTTACCGTGCGCCAGCAATGGCGCTGGCTCGGGCCGGTGCTGCGCGACCGGCGCCTGCTCGCGCGTTTCGCGGCGAGCGCGCTCTTGCTGTCGACGAACTGGGGCATCTATATCTGGGCCGTCAACGCGGGGCATATCGTCGAGGCGAGCCTTGGGTATTTCGTCAATCCGCTGATCAACGTGCTGTTCGGCCTCGCGTTTCTCGGCGAGCGGCTGCGGCGCGTGCAGTGGCTGGCCGTCGCGATTGCTGCCTGCGGCGTGCTGTGGCTCACGTGGGAGACGGGCCATCCGCCGTGGATCAGCCTCGCGCTCGCGTTCAGCTTCGCGGGCTATGGGTTGCTGCGCAAGACAGCGCAGCTTGGCGCGCTCGAAGGGCTGACGCTGGAAACGGTGCTGCTCTTTCCCGTCGCCGTGCTGTACCTGTTTTTCGTTTCGTCGTCGGGAGGCAGCGGTTTCGGCACGGCGTCGTTAGGGGTGAAGGCGCTGCTCGCGCTGGCCGGACCGATCACGGCCGTGCCGCTGCTGCTGTTCGCGGCGGGCGCGCGACGCATTCCGCTGTCGATGCTCGGGCTGATCCAGTACGTAACGCCGTCGCTGCAGTTGCTGATCGGCGTGCTGGTCTATCGCGAGCCGTTCGGCGAGGCGCAGCTGATCGGATACGGCGCGATCTGGATCGCGCTCGCGGTGTATTCGCTCGACGGATTGTGGCGCGCGCGGTTCGCGCGGGCATGACGCTGAACGGCTGTGCTAAACGTTGAGCTCGACGGGTGAGCTAGAGATAAATCGAGGGCCGCACGCGAGCGACCCTCGATCTGCGGGCGGGCTTGCCCGTGTCAGATCGCGCGCTTGACTTCGATCACGCCGAACGCCGCGAGCGCGAACCCTGCGATGCGGTCGATGATCACGCGCAGCTTGTGTCCGATGGCATGCCGCGCGAGCGACACGGCCGTCACGAGGAAACACCACCACGCGATCGATCCGCAAAACACACCGCACACGGTGGTCAGCGCAACGGACGATGAGAACGGCCCGCGCGGCGCCAGCGTCGTGAAGAGCGCGGCGAACATGATGACCGTCTGAGGATTGGTGAGCGTGAGCAGCAGTGCGCTGGCGAAGGCTTTCAGCGCGCCCGCGTGGCCGATGTTCGCGAGCTTGCCGTCGCTGTTGCCATTGCCGTTGCCGTTGTCGGCGGGCACTTTCTGCAGCATCGTGCGGATGCCGAGGTACACCAGAAAGAGGCCCGCGACGATGTGAAGCGGCTTGTCGTAGGCGAGCATGAACTGCGACACGCTGACGAGGCCAAGCGCGGCGACGAGGCCGTAGATGGCGTCACCGCCCGCGATGCCGAAGCCGATCGCGAGACCGGCGCGCGGGCCGTCGGTGAGCGTGCGACGGATGCAGAGCATGCCCATCGGCCCGACGGGGGCGGCGACGGCCAGGCCGACGCCGGCTGCCGTGAGGAAAAGTGCTGTCGTCAATGTGTGCTCCTGGTTTGGTTTTGGGTTTAGTTTTGTCTGCGACGCTTTTGGTCTTGCGTCTGTTTGCCTTTGCCTTTTTGCTGTTTTGCTTCGCGGCGGGCGTTGCCGGTGTGTGTTTGCCCTTTGCGCGGGCATCCGCATTATGCCTACGCGGCGCGGGCGTTGCCGGTGTGTTTGCCCTTTGCGTGGGCATCCGCATTACGCCTTCGCGGCGCGGGCGTTGCCCCTGTGCGGGGCGGCACCTACTTTTCTTTGCAGCGGCAAAGAAAAGTAGGCAAAAGAAAGCCGCTCACACCGTCAGCCTTTGACATTTGCCCACGGGCTCTTGACGTCCCCACATTTCACACCGCAGTGTACTAGCACGCGCGAGTTGCCAGCGCATTTGCGTTTGCCTCACCCACTTCACGTACCCGCGTTGTATCACGCGCGTACGAACATCTCCCGCCCCAATGCGGCAAACTCTGTGTAGTCAATCGCGCCACACACAAAACCATAGCTACTGATAAGACACTTTCGCTTCAAATTGGGTTTGCAATTCGGGCGCTGTCCGATGGGGCGAGACAACCTACACAGAGTTTGCCGCAAGGGGGCGCGAAAAAGTGAGATGTGGCTGGCGTTTGCGCGGGTGCACGAAGCGGGTGAAGCGCATGGCGAGCGCGTTGGCAACGGACGCGTTTAGCGCGGTGCCGCGCGAAGTGCGGGGACGTCGAGAGCCCGTGGGTAATGGACAAGAATTGGCGGTGTTAGCCCGCTTTCTTTGCTTACTTTCTTTGCGGCGGCAAAGAAAGTAAGTGCCGCCCCGCACAGGGGCAACGCCCGCGCCGCGAAGGCGCATCGCGGATGCCACCGCAAAGGGCGAGCCTGCAACACCAACGCCCGCGCCGCGCAGGCGCAATGCGGATGCGGGCGAGATGGCAAGCGCACACCGGCAACGCCCGCGCCGAGAAGGCGCAAACGCGGATGCCCGCGCAAAGGGCAAACACACACCGGCAACGCCCGCGCCGCGAAGGCGCAAACGCCAACGCCAACGCTAAGCGCGAATGCCCGCGCCAAGGGCACGCACCCCCTTCCGATGATCCGCCGCCAAAAACATATACATCGCGGGCACGACAAAAAGCGTGAACAGCGTCCCAATCGATTGCCCGGAAAAAATCACGAGCCCCATCGCGTTGCGCCCAGCAGCGCCCGCACCCGAAGCGATCACCAGCGGCAAAACGCCCAGCACCATCGCTGCCGTCGTCATCAGAATTGGCCGCAAGCGCACGGCGGCCACTTCCTCGAGTGCTTCGCGCTTGCCATGTCCCGCGCGCTGCAACTCGTTGGCGAACTGCACGATCAGAATGCCGTGCTTGCTGACGAGCCCCATCAGCGTGACAAGTCCAACCTGCGTGTAGATGTTCAACGTCGACAGCCCCAGATTGATGAAGATCAGCGCACCGAACAACGCCATCGGCACCGACACGAGAATCACCACAGGATCACGGAAGCTCTCGAACTGCGCAGCCAGCGCGAGAAACACGATGATCGTCGCGAACATCAGCGTCACCACGAAGCCGCCCGACTCCTGCACGAACTGCCGCGACAGCCCCGAGTAGTCCGCCGTGTAGCCGGGTGGGCGCGGCATCGGCGGTCGCCTTGCGCAGGAAGTCGAGCACTTCGCCCTGCGAGATGCCCGGCGCGACCACGCCGGAAATCGTCGCCGAGTTCAGTTGCTGGAAGTGATTGATCGATTCGGGCACGACGTTCTGCTTCAGATGCGTGACCGTCGATGCGGGAATCACGCTGCCGTCCGGCGTGCGCAAATAGTAGTCGAGCACCTGCGACGGGTTCAGGCGATCCGTTTGCAGCACCTGCGGAATCACCTTGTACGAGCGGCCGGCAAGCGAAAAGTAATTCACGTAATTGCCGCGGAGTACGAACGAAATAGCGGATGCAGAATTCAACAGCCCAATGCCGCGCATAGCCTCGCATGCGTCGTTGCGAACGCGATCATGCAGCCAGAGCTTTTAGGGGAATAGAAGCGGCGAACGGCCGGTAAACGTTAAATGGGACAGGCGCGCCGCATATGTCATGTGTTGATATATGCGGCGTGCGTCAGATTGAGGATGAAGTAGTGAGCGATCGAACGTCGCTACGAGGGTCGATTTAACAATGATGCTAGGGCACGCGCGCAATCGCGATCGGACCCTGCGTGCACCTGCCTGTGACATGTGCCCGCCGTGCACCGCTGCAAGCACAGGAAAGCTAGTGGATGCCGGCTCCGCGCTCGCCCGATGTCGCTACCGTGCCCGGCTTGCGCAACATCTTGTCGACTTCGCCCGCATGCAGTTCTTCGACGGCGATCATCTGCCGCGCATACTCTTCGAGTGCGACGGAGCAGTCCTTCACGAGCGCCAGCAGATCGCGATAGAGGCCGAGCGCGACTTCTTCGGCCACCAGCGACTCGTGCAGGATGGACGCGATGTCCGTCGTATGGGAATCGAGCAGCGGCCCGATGCCAAGCGACGGATACTCGCCGAGCGTCGTGATCCATTCGCCCGCGAGATGCGCGTGCTGCAACGATTCGTCGGCTTGCTGGCGCAGCCACGACACGATGGGAATGCGCCCGAAGCCGAACACGAGAAACGAGTAATGCGTATAACGAACCACGCCCGCCAGTTCCGATTCGAGTATCTGGTTCAGCACGGCAATGACCTTGCCCTTGTCGATCTCTGACATGTGGCCCTCCGCGGCAGTCGTCGAAAGTCGGTGCGACAAAGACTTTCATTGTTGGCCGCGCCTACTCAAAGATCAAGTGAATAGCGGGAACGTCCACGTCAACGCGTGACGACGACGGGCACGCCCACGGGCTGCGCATAAACAATGCCGCGTGCCGGCACGACGGGATAAGCAGGCGCCGCGACGACAGGCACGGCGACCGTCGCGTAAGGCAAGGGTTTCGCGGGCGCGGGCGGCGGCAGGACGGCGACGTAGGGCACGACGGGCACCACGGGCACCACGGGCGCGACGGGCACGACGTAAGGCGGTTGCGGCGGCACATAGTTCAGCGTGCGGGCGGGCGCGTACCACACTGCGGGCACGTAGGCGGCATGAACGAAGACGGTGCCTGCAAAAGCGCTCGTCGAGCAGGCGAGGCCCATTGCGGCGATGGCGGACGTGTAAGCAGAGCGAATGTTCACATGAAACTCCTTGGGCGGGACATGACGTTGCCGGCGACGTGCCAAACGATACGCAACGCATTCGCGTGATGGCAGCGATAACTTGTTTCATTCGATGTCGGAAAAAGCACGCTCATGTTTGAAGCGTTCGCTGCGCAATGAACGAAACGCGGCGAAACACGGCGAAGCGCGACGAGAGTTCGTGACGCGAGAGCCGGCGACATGAATCGACATAACTTTGAAATTGCCATCGACGGTCCGCGCAACCAGAATTCGCTTCGCCAACGACGAATCGCAACACGACGTAGCGAAGAAGTTGAACCGAAACGATGGAGATGGGAAATGAAGAAGCTGATCGCTATTCTGGCTTTGTGCATTGCATCGACGGCCGCGATGGCCCAGACGGCGCCGCAACCCATGGCTGGATCGCAGCGCATGGAGCGCATGGAGCAGCAGTTGCAGGAGCGCTTCGCCGCCGCGAACACGACGCACGACGGCAAGCTGACGCTCGCTCAGGCGCAGGCGGGCATGCCGCGCATCGCGCAGTATTTCGAACAGATCGATACGCAAAAGCAGGGCTATGTGACGCTCGCGCAGATCGAGCAGTTCGTGGCGCAGCGCGCGGGCTCGCACTGACGTAAAAACGGGTCGGCATGACGCTACACTGTTGCAACGCAGGCTGTTGCATCGCGGCCTCCGACATCAGCGACGAAGGAGTCTATTCATGGACCGACCCGCCCGCATCATCGTGCTCGACGACGAAGCGGAATTGCGCAACATGCTGCAGCGCTTTCTGAGCGGACATGGATTCGAAGTCCGCGCCGTCGAGAACAGCAAGCGTCTCGAACGTTATCTGCAGCGCGAGCCGTATGACCTGCTGGTGCTCGATCTGATGATCGGCGAAGAAGACGGCCTGCAGATCTGCGCGAAACTGCGGGCAGAAGGACACACGCTGCCCATTCTGATGCTCACGGCCAAGGGCGATCCGCTCGATCGCGTGATCGGCCTCGAAACGGGCGCCGACGACTACCTCGCCAAGCCGTTCCTGCCGCGCGAACTGGTGGCGCGGATCAACGCGCTGCTGCGTCGCCAGAAGATCGCATCGAATGATCCGACCGTCACCACGCAGACGCTGCGTTTCGGCGATTTCCGGCTCGATGTCGGCAAGCAGTGTCTGTATCGGCACGACGATCCCCTCGAACTGCATTCCGCGCAGATGCTGCTGCTCACGGCGCTCGCCGCGTCGCCGAACCGCGCGGTGAGCCGCGACAACCTGATCGCGCGGGCGCGCGGGCGCGATCACGATGCGCTCGATCGCAGCATCGACGTGCAGATCTTGCGGCTGCGGCAGGCGATCGAAAGCGATCCGTCGAAGCCGCGCTTCATCAAGACCGTGTGGGGCGTCGGCTACATGCTGGTCGCCGATGTCGACGCATGAACGCGCGCGGCGCCCGGAGCGGGTTCCGCTGGCTGCTGCCGCGCAGCGTGCTGGCGCGCAACATTGCGCTGCTGATCATGCTGGTCGCGTTCAGCCAGATTTGCGCGCTGAGCGTGCTGGTGCATTACGTGCAGAAGCCGCGCATCGAGCGCGCAGCCGCCGTGTTCGGCACGTACATCAAGACGCTGGACAGTGCGCTCGCGGCATCGCCCGAGGCCGCGCGCGACACGCTTGTCGCGCGGCTGGACGCGCGCAGCGATCCGCCCGCCGAAGCGGTGAGCGAACCGCGCGTGCGCCTGCTCGCGTTTTATCGCACGTATCAGCTCGCGACGTTTCTCGAGACACTGCGCGGCTATCTGCCTGCCGGCACGGAAGTGCGCTGGCAGGGCGCGCCGCATCCGCGCATGTGGATACGCATGCACGTCGCGAGCACGCCGTATTGGGTCGGCCTGCAGGTGCCCGAAGAGGCACAGGGCGGGGGCTTGCTGACGGCTGTGCTGCTGTCGATCGGTCTCGCGATGCTGGCCGCGTTGACGGGCTTTGCATTGCAGGCGTGGCTGAACCGTCCGTTGCGCGAACTCGCGCAGTCCGCGCGGCGCGTGAGCGCGGGCGAAATGCCGCCACCGCTGCCCGTCGACGGCCCGACGGAAATCGCGCAAGTGAGCAGCGCCTTCAACCAGATGACGCAGGCCTTGCAGCAGGCAGAAGCGACGCGCGCGCTGATGCTCGCGGGCATTTCGCACGACATCCGCACGCCGCTGACGAAGCTGCGCCTCGCGATGGCGATGGCCACGGGCACAGGCGGCGACGAGGCCTTCGTGAGCGCGGCGGAGTCGTATCTCGACCAGATCGACACGATCCTGCAGCAGTTCATGGACTACGCGGGCAGCGGC
>BBSL01000070.1 GCA_001319865.1 Burkholderia sp. E7m39
TGAACGCGCTGATCAGCCAGTTGGCCGCGGACTTCGCGGGGCTCGGGCACGAGTTCGAGTTGCAGCTGGGCGAGTTGCCCGAACATGCATTCCGGCCCATCACGATGATGCGTCTCGTGATGAACCTGATGCAGAACGCCGTCGTGTATGGTCAGACGGGGCTCGCCGTCAGGACCTGGGCCGAGCCGCGCGCGATCGTCGTGGCCGTCGCCGATCGCGGCAAAGGGCTGAGCGCGGAGGAACTCGAACGGCTCAAGGCGCCGTTTCAGCGCGGCAAGAATGCGCACGGCAAGACGGGCGGCACGGGGCTGGGGCTCGCGATCGTCGAGCGCATCGCGCGGCTGCACGGGGGCACGCTGGAATTTCATCCGCGCGAAGGCGGCGGGCTACAAGTGTGGGCCGTGCTGCCCATCCAACGCGATGCGCTCGCGCGCGCTGACGCGGCGCCGGCTGCGGGCGAAGCCACGGCTGCGCCATCCGTCCATTGATACGAAGACTTTTCGCGCGCGAGCAGCTAATCTGTCGGCTGTCTTGATCTCGTCCGCCGACGCAAGGCGGTAACCGCGATGACACGTGTCGAACCTCCTTTCGATCTCGCACGCTTCGAAGACGAATGGCTCGAGGCCGACGGCTACGGCGGGTTTGCGTCGGGCACCGTCGGCACGTTGCGCACGCGGCGTTATCACGCGTTGCTGCTGACGGCGACGCGTGCGCCCGCGGGCCGTGTGGTGCTCGTCAACGGAATCGAGGCGTGGGTTGACGCAAACGGTATCCGCTATCCGCTGACGATGCAGCGCTACGCGCCCGATATCGTGTATCCCGACATCGCCGCGTTTCTCGTCAGCTTCGACACGACGCCTTGGCCGACATGGCGCTTCAGGATCGATGAACAGGCGTGCGTGATCGCGGAGCTGTTCGTCGCGAAAGACAGCTGCGAAACCGTGCTGCGCTGGCGCGTCGAACACGAGAACCCAAGCGACGCGAGCGGCACGAGCGCGATCACGCTGCATGTGCGTCCGCTGCTATCGGGCCGCGACTATCACGCGCTGCATCACGAGAACGGCGCCTTCGATTTCTCGGCGTCGGTCGAAGGCGCGTGCGTGCGGTGGCAGCCGTATCACGATCTGCCCGCCATATGCGCGGCGACGAACGGCGCATACGCGCACGCGCCCGACTGGTATCGCAACTTCTGCTATGCGCGCGAACGCGAGCGCGGCCTCGATTTCACCGAAGATCTCGCGACGCCCGGTCTCTTCACGTTCGATCTGCTCGGCGGTACCGCCGTCATGATCTTGAGCGCCGCCCGTACGCCGCAGGATGCGCCGCCCGATAGGCCGCTCGATACGCTGCCCGATGCTCGCCGTCCACTCGATCACGCCGACGCGCTCGCGCAAGCAGAGGCCGGCCGTCGCGCGGCTTTCGCTTCGCGCCTGGAGCGATCCGCCGATGCGTATGTCGTGTCGCGATCGGCCGGCCGTACGATCGTCGCGGGCTTTCCGTGGTTCACCGACTGGGGCCGCGATACGTTCATCGCGATGCGCGGCCTGCTGATCGCCACGGGCCGTCATGCGGAAGCCGAATCCATTTTGCTCGCATGGGCGGGCACGATTTCGCAGGGCATGTGTCCGAACCGCTTTCCGGATTACGGCGACGAGCCCGAATACAACTCGGTCGATGCGTCGCTCTGGTTCGCGGTCGCCGTGAACGATTATTTGTCGACGGGGCACGCGTCGAGCGGCACGCGGGAGCGTCTGCAGGATGCCGTCGAGACGATCCTCTCCGGCTACACGCAGGGCACGCGCTACGGCATACGCGCGGACGACGACGGCCTGCTGCGCGCGGGCGTACCCGGCGTGCAGCTCACGTGGATGGACGCGAAGGTCGGCGACTGGGTGGTGACGCCGCGCATCGGCAAGCCGGTCGAAGTGCAGGCGCTGTGGTTCAACGCATTGCGCATTGCAGCACAGTGGAATTCGCGCTGGCGTGCGAGCGCCGCGCGCGTGATGGAGTCGTTTGCGCAGCGCTTCGTCGATCCGCAATCGGGTGCGCTCTTCGATAACGTCGACGTCGAGCATGTGCGCGGCACGGCGGATCGCTCGATCCGGCCCAATCAGATTTTCGCCGCGGGCGGGCTGCCGTTCGCGCTTGTCGAGGGGGAGGCGGCGCGCGCCGTAATCGCGCAGGTGGAAACGCATCTGCTGACGCCGCTCGGCTTGCGCACGCTGTCGCCGCAAGATCCCGCGTATCGCGGCCTCTATGCGGGCGCGCCGCTCGAACGCGACGGCGCCTACCATCAGGGCACCGTGTGGCCGTGGCTGCTCGGGCCGTTCGTCGAAGCATGGCTGCGCGCGCAGCGGCCCGACGCGGCAACGCGCGCAGCCGCCCGCGCGCGCTTTCTCACACCGCTCGACGCGCATCTGGACCGTGCAGGCCTCGATCACATTTCAGAGGTCGCCGACGGCGACGCCCCGCATGCGCCGGGCGGCACGCCGTTTCAGGCGTGGTCCCTCGGGGAGCGGCTGCGGATCGGTGTGCTGCTCGATGAGACGGTTCCGGCTGCACGCGGCAAACGCGCAGACCGTGCGCACGACGAGTAGCGCCGACACTGTCATCGGCAATGAAGCAATTCTTCGAGAACACTTGATCGTCGCCGACTACGCCATTCACACTCGGCAGGCTCCTGTCTCTCGATCTGTTCTCCTCAAAGGAAAGCGATGGCTGATCGGTAGCGTCCTGTTTCCATCCGGATTCCTATGCTTGCCGTTCCCTTCAAGGCGTGCCGTCGACACTTTGGTAGACACCCCTTGCGGGTAATAGTCAGAGCTACACAGCCCACCTGGGCGCTTATGGTCCATCGCCGAGCATGTCCGTCGGGATGCGTTCGTTCTCCAACATGTACTCGCGGGCCATTTGGTCAGTGGCGTCATCGAGCGCGTGCATGTTTTCAATCGCCCGTCCGTCCGGCCAGTCGTTCTTGAACGCGGCGGCGAAAGCCGCACGATACGAAAACGCACCGGCAAGAAAGGCTTGTTTCATGGCCATGCGTTGCGCAGCGGACGCGGCTCGCGGGATGACCTTTTCATCAAACAATTGCCAGCTTTCGCGGAATAGCCCGCTGTGGAAATCGGGGACCATTGTTTTCTCCCACTTTTAGCATTACATGGCTTCTGATATCGGCCCGTGTTCTTGCATCAAAGCGCACGATACGCAGGCCGTGGGAATCTATGGGACGGGGATACTTGCGTGGTTGACTGTACCCATCGATCACAAGCTCAAGATTGACTTGACGAGTTGTGTGGGTGAGGTCAGTCCTGGCATCATGGTCCAACGATCGAACGCCTCTCGTCCCATTCGAACCATGCCGGTATGCTCCGACAGTCTGGCATCCCGCTCTGCGTCGCGGTCAAAGAATCCGAGCTTACGCCTGATGAGTTCGATATCGCTGCGGTTGCCCGTCAAAAACACCCAGCCTGATCTGATGCCGTAGCGTTCTACATATGCGCGCAATACTGATGGTGTGTCCGTCTCCGGTTGCAAGGTCAACGAATACATGAATATGTCACGGCTGATGCGGTCGCCCAGCATCTCCTGTACGCGCATCAGATTCGCCGTGTTGGGCGGACAGATCCCGGTGCAAACGGTATACATCATGTTGATGATGATGATCCTATCGCCCTTCACGACATCGTCGTAAAACCGCACGTTCTTTCCTTCATGCGTTTGCAGGATCGTATTTGGGAAATATCCCGCACGTGGCCCAGGCTCTCGTGGTCCAGCCGCAGACAGCAGAACAGGGTGCAATGCAGCACTGCTCATCGCGGCCTTCAGAAGGATTCGCTTTGTGTTCGTCATGGTGGGGACCTTTGCGAAGTTCAGGTAGCAGACGCGGAAAGCCCGGGTTAAAGCACTACGTCGAAACGCAGCATCATGGCGTGGTCCTCATGCACCGTATTATGGCAGTGCATCACGTATCGTCCGGTGAAGTCTGTGAAGCGCACGAGTAGTCTCGCTTTGTCCCCGGGCAGGAGTGGCATCATATCCTTGCGGCCAGACCACTCGGGTGGTGGGGGGATGTCGTTGATTGACAGAATGCGAAAGTCATCGCAATGGATATGAATGGGATGCGCCCATCCGCCTGCCGCCTCTAACGTCCAGATCTCTGGCACGCCACGAGCTGGATCGGCGTCCGCCCTTTCCGGATCAAAGAACCGGCCATTGATCGCCCACTGGCCATTGGTTCGTTCAAACTTGAAATTCCTGGTTCTGGCGACCGCCGCACCATTGATTGGAGGTAGCTCGCGGAGTTTTTTCGGAATCTGACTCCGATCGTCGACACGATTTCCGACACGAAACTCCAACATCTGGATGCCGGGATATAGCCGCTTATCTGTCGGCTTTCTCGGATCATTCTGCTCCAGGCGATTGACAAGATAGATTTTTGCGCCCGGGTCATACTTCGAGAAATCGACAATGATGTCTGCACGTTCGGCCATGCCCAGCAGGATCTTTTTCAGGGTTAATGACTCTGGTAGCAGGTTGCCGTCGCTGGCAATAAACGTAAACTCCTGGTCGCGATCGTGTTCATCGGCCAGGTACATTTCAAAGAAGCGCGTTGTATTGCCATTAAGCAGGCGCAGTCGATACTTTCGGGCGTCGACATTCAAATACGGCTGTACCTTGCCATTCACCAGATACTGATCGCCCAAAAAGCCTTCCGGATCGAACTGATCAAAAAACAGATGGCCGCTCGCGTCGAATTTCTTGTCTTGCAAAAGGAGAGGAATATCGTACTTGCCGACGCCAGCTGGCAAGCGCAGTCCGGTGGTTTCATCGCCGGTATCGAGGTCATCAAACGCTAAAACAAATCCTGCCAGCCCCTTATACACATTCGCTGCAGTGAAATCCTGGCGGTGATCGTGATACCACAGCGTGCCAGTGACTGCGCGTGGATCACCCTCTGGAGGCTGAGCCGGATAGTGATAATCGTAAAAGAGGCCCGGTCCACCGGGTAATGTTGGCCCGGATTTCGTCACACTAAAATAATCGCCAGCAAAGCCGTCGCTGTCGGGCGGGGTATGCGCGGCATGCAAATGCGTGGATATTTCGGGAGAACCGAATCCGATATGGTCAGCGGGCAATTCGTTATAGTAGCGAACGACGACTGGGATGCCGACGCGACCGATGAACGTGGGACCCGGCAGCAGGCCATCGTAGCCCCAAACTATCTCTTCCGGTAAATGTGCATGGAAGCGATGCGGTCCCGGTCTAGCGTGGATCTCATATGCTACCTGCGGAGGAAATTGATCCCATACCTGATGGGGCGCGCGTCCGGCCTCGCCTTTGACGGGGTTCTTGCCCGGCGCGGGAATCAACACCACGGGTTGCTTTATAGGCGGAATGGGCAACTGATCGATGAACGGCTGTAAAAAGGGACTGCGGATTGCCTGGCTTCCATCCACGGCCCGACTCGATTTGGAGGAAAGCAGCCCATATACGGCCGTTACGGCGCCTGACGCAACACACCACTTCAGAACCTGCCGACGCGTTGCCGTTGCCGGACGGTCGGTGGGAGAACTCGGCATGTCACACCTCCATTATTCAATTCGTTGAACAGATCGGCGCAATCATGGCGCGCGGAGTAACAAGTAGACGAGACGAATTCAAAGGCAACGCTTCGTGTTGAAAGAGTCTGAATGGACCGCTATTGCTTCAGGGCTTCGGGGCTTTGGGCGAATTCAGATATCCGACGTCCCACTGCGCAGGTACTCTCGCCGACCTGGGCTCGCAGTGCACTATCAACGGTTGGCGATCGCCCACTATTCCATTTCAGGCATGAACTTTTGTTGGCTATGGGTCTAATGATCTCCTGCACCCGAACGTGAAAGCCCAAGCACAGGCCCCGTGCAGATAGCGTTGTCAATCTGGTCAGTTGAAGTATTGGACTGAACAAATGGGGAGCCGATTGGGCGGCGCCAATTGTCCTGGCCGGCGCATTGACTCAAGATTTTGGCTACCGAGCGGTGCCCATGAATGGTGGCCGGGACGACTTATGACGAGGCGGCTCAGCATGACAACATGAAATTGACCCGTAAAACCGGACACCTTTTGATCAGGAATGCAGTGAATGCAGTCTGTCTGCTCTACGCGATATCTTATCTATAGGAAATCGAACGCCCCGCACGGACTATTTCAAACGCAACGTCATCACCTAAGCGCAGGAGATTCCGCTCGCGCTGATGTTCACCGGGGTAAATCGCAATGACGTCACCCAGTTGCGTGCGCCCGTCAACCCTATCCAACGGATCAATGGCAAGCGTGGCCGTCCACTTTAAAAACCAGGGGCGTACAGGAGAACAGAGAGCGGCTACGACCACGACAAATATCGGCGTCCGCTAAAGCGTCTTGCAGATTGAGAGCGTCAAGGGCTTCGGCGCGGCATGGGTATTTCTCGTTGCGATGCGACGAGTGCGGCTTCAACTCTGCTGCGCACCTGCAACTTCTGAAGGATGTTTGTGACATAGTGCTTGACCGTCTTTTCGGACAAAAATACACGCTGACCGATCTCCCGGTTCGTCATGCCGATACCGATCAGCCCAAGAATCTGACGCTCCCGTTCTGTCAGTTCTTGCAGAGGATCAGGTGCATGCCCACGCGTCAGCGATACGAGCATCTCCGAGGCCAGCGGTGGCGATACATAGACCTCGCCCTCGAATGCCGAGTGCAGCACGTCCAGCAGCTTATGGGCCGCGACTCCCTTTAGCACATAAGCGCGTGCGCCGGCCTTGAAAGCACTCAACAACATGTCGTGATCTTCGGAAGCAGTCAGCAGGACGATCACTGTTGCGGGACATGCGGTCGAAATCTTCTCCGCTGTGACCAGCCCGCTCCATCCAGGCATGCTGATGTCCAGAAGGACGACATCGGGCAGCAGTTCGCGGGCCAGTTCCAGGGCCTGCTCGCCTGAACCTGCCTCACCGACGACGGTGAAATCGGCCGATGCATTGAGCGAAAGCACTACGCCATGCCTGAATAGCGGATGGTCATCGACGACAAGTACTCTCACTGGATCAGACATTTTGCGTCTCCCTCACGACTAGCGGCAGGCTGATGCAAATGACAGTACCGTGGTTCGGCGAACTTGCGACCTCGAACGAACCACCAAGTATCTCGGCGCGCTCTCGCATGCCGAGCAGGCCCTGGCCACCGCATTGCGAAGCGATGGCAGGATCGAATCCGGCGCCGGTGTCTATCACCTTGATCTTCAGATCATTGTCGACCTTTCGGACTTCAACCTGCTGTCCAGCTCCACGGGCGTGGCGAAAGCTGTTGGACAAGGCTTCCTGCAACAGGCGGTAGAGTGCGATCTTGACCGGCAGCGAATCGTCAGCGTTCACTTCTTCGATACGCTGCGTCACGTGTGCCCCCGACTTGCGTTCATGATCACGTATTGCGCGACGCGCGACATCGGCAATGGGGAGCTGGTCGATATCCGGGAGCCGGAGGCCGGCGGAGATGGCACGCAGATCGGCCAGAGCCGATCTGAGCGACAACAGGATGGTATCTACGCCACCTGTCCCGTCTTCTCGGGAACAGTTCCGGCATTTTTCGGCGATGGCTTCGAATTGCATCAGCGCGAGGCCCATGTCCTGGCCCGGTCCATCATGCAGATCGGCGGAGATCTGCCGCAAAATCTGCTCGTTGACGGCCGAGCTGCGAACGGCTGCGCGCCTTACCTTCTCGTGGAGGGTCTCATTTTGTTCAATGAGTGTCGACAGTTGCAGGACGCGGTCCCTCAATTCCTGTCGCTGGCGATCGATGGTCCGACTGCCCCGACGGACGAGCCCGAAGAGCAGGAGGTACATGGTGAGTACTGTTGTCGCGACAATGCACCAGCTATCGCGTCGGGCAACCCAGGCTTCGTTATCGGTTTCGTCGGTGGGCTGATAGAACTCCGCGACCGCGATAACTTTGCCGGTCCCGTCACCATGGATCGGGACATAGGTTTCGATCAACCGGCTCCAGCTCCCGGCCTCGAACTGGTTTTCATCGCTAGTCAATGTACTGATCTTGGAGTAGGTGCCACCGTCGAGCGCGGTAGCCAAACCTTCCTCTATCGGGAACTTGTGTCCGATCATCCCGGAACTCCTGCTATAGAGAACCCGGCCGTCGGGGCGCCATACCTTGAACGCGACGATTTTTTTGCCGAGTGGCGTTTTGCTCAGCAGATTGCCCATCGCCTCACGATCTGACTCATCGATATCGTCGGCATGGAGCAGCGTCTGGGCGTGCGGTGCCACGAAGCTCTGCACGTATAGTCCCGTGACACCGCCAAGGCGGTTCATCACGCCGTTTGAGATTTCATGGCTGACCAGCGTGCCGATGACCACCATGCCGAACAGCAGAACCGGCAAGCTAGTGATCAGAAACTGACGAGCGAGGCTCAAATCGGCCATTGATCTCAAGATCGGAACTCCCTTCACGATGAAACTCCCTCTCTAAAGCGTACATAGCGAGAACCCCAAGGGAATCGGACTAAGGTCGCAATTCATCGAGACTAAAGGTCGGCGCCAGTCCCGCCTTTCTCCCATGTTATCGGCCCGCGTTGCTGACTAAAGTTGGCCCTGCAACATTCAGCCGTACTGTGGCGACCCCGTGTCAATCTGATCAAGGGAACGTGCAGTGGGATGGCGTCACTGTATTTGACAGCGCCATCTGCCTGGCGGCGGCAATGACCTCAACGATCGTTTTTGGCATTGGTGACTTGAAGCACCTGGTCAGAACGAGTCGGCATTAGCTGTGCGGAGACATCTGACTGCCATCGGAAGCATTCGATGCAGGGCGAGTGCGGCGGGTCGGTGAGCTGTCATTTCGCTCAAAACGATGGTGAACGGCAAAACGCGAAGCCTGCTTTTAGAGGAGGAGCAGTCATGAAGAAGCACTGTAAGCCGTATCGCCCCGAAATTCGGGCGCTGATGGTAGAACTTGTCAAGGCGGGCTGCACGCCGCGAGAGCTCTCGCGTAAGTTCCAACCCAGCGCGCAGACCATCGCCAACTGGGTAGCACAAGCGGATCGTGACGCCATTCATTGTGACGGCCTAACGGCCCTGCGGCATCACCTCGCGCAACTGCGCCGCGAGAACCATTGGCTGAAGATGGAGCGCAACATCCTCTCTCACGCGGCGGAACGGCTCGCGCGCGCCAGCGATAGTGCGTTGCCGGAAACACGGAAACCGTGAGTGCGGGGTTGCTGCAACAGGCCGGTCGTTGCTCGCGACGGTAGCTGGCCGCCACTCGAAAACCTGACACAGCGCGCGCTTGTAACTGATAGTGACTACCCAACGCTATCTGACTCGAGGCTGCCTCGCAGCGGCGCGCTGACCAGACTGCGAGCGAGATCCCGACATCGCCAACGTCTCATGATTGAGTCGCGCGAGAAAAGTGATTTGGCTTTCGCATCGTGTTGCTCGTACGTAACATTTGGTAACACTTCTCAAAAGCCTCTTTCCGGCCTATGAAACGGGGCGGGTCCGCGTTTCCTTATCAATTACTTACGAAAATCTATCAGATTACTGTTTCATTTTTGAAATATTTCAAATAGAAAGCCCGCTAACAACGGCCCAGGAAGAGATTTTTCGCAAATAAAATCAGTCACTTGCAGGTTTGGCATGTATTTCGCCTACACGTCGCCAATGGAGGGAGTGGCGCTGGATGCGTGTCCACCTTCGGCTGATCGGGTTTAGCCGCTGATGTATCTCGCACCCCGGGGCGGCAGCTTCGGGTGGGCGCATTTCCCTGCCTACCTGTGGTGAGCGCGGCGAACGCCACTTCATTCAGCGGGTGCTCGTTCGTCACGGGGGACGCACCCAGGCAGTGCAACGGCCAAATCTAGCGAGAACAACTCAAATGACTGATAGCGAGAATGCTCCGCTGCACGCAAATCCGGGTGAGGCGCATACCGGCGAGCCACATTCGAGAGACCGATTTCCACGGAACCGCAAGGAAATGGAGCGGCGTCGACGCAAAGGCATGCGGATGCTGGCGCACGGAGTCAATCAGGCCGACGTCGCTCGGGAGCTTAATGTAAGTCGCCAGACGGCATCGATCTGGGCAAGGAAACTCGTCGATGGTCCGCAAGCCTGGCGCAGTCGTCCGCTGGGACGCCCTAGCGGTTTGAACGACACTCAAAAGAGAACGCTGAACGACATTCTGGTGGCGGGCGCCGCTTTGCAGGGCTTCCCCAATGGCGAGTGGACGTTGGCTCGCGTCGCTCGCGTTATCGAGCGCGAGTTCGGGCTCACATACAGCCTGGTCAACGTTTGGCGAATTCTGCAAAAAATGGGTTTCCGAAATGCAGTATGACGTCCGCGCGCTCACCCCTGAGCATTCGATAGTGCAACTGAGCGTGGATGCCTGTGACGAAGCCGACGTCCGGCGCCAGATGGAACTGCGCGGCCTGTATGCCGCCGACATCGCACCGGCACGCGGTGGTCTCGCGAAAGGCCTGCGCTTGCGCAGCGTGCGGCGAACGCGCGTGTCGCTATCGCTCTTCACGCAGGAGTTGCTTGCGTTGTTGAACGCGGGCTTGAGTATCGTCGAATGCCTGGAAGCGCTAGTCGAAAAAGAAACCAATGCGGCCTCCAGCCAGATGCTTTCCCGCCTGCTCGGTGCGCTGCGTGACGGCAAGCGCTTTTCGGGCGCGCTCGCGGAGCAGGAGGATCTGTTTCCGCCCCTCTATATCAGCATCGTCCGGGCGGCCGAAGACACGAGCGATCTGCCGCAAGCGCTGTCGCGCTACATCGCCTATCAACAGCGCATTGACAGCGTGCGCGGCAAACTCGTCAGCGCGTCGATCTATCCGCTGATTCTGCTTGTCGTCGGCGGCGCGGTGAGTGCGTTTCTGATCGGCTACGTAGTGCCGCGCTTTGCCGAGGTGTATCAAGGTGCGGGACGGAGCCTGCCGTGGTTGTCACAGGTACTCCTCGGCTGGGGGCAGTTCGTCACGAACCACGGCAAGGCGCTGCCGCCCGTTGCGCTCATCGCCGCGATTCTGTTGTATCTCGGCGCGAGGCGGCTGCTTGCACGCGGCGGTATCGCCTATCTGCTGACACGCGTGCCCGGCATTGGAGAGCGCGTGCGTATCGTCGAATTGTCGCGGCTGTACCTCACCTTGGGCATGTTGCTCGAAGGTGGCATCAGCATCGTGGGCGCGATGGACACGGTGCAAGGCATGGTCACGGCAGACCTGGGGGGCAACCTGATGGCCGCGCGCCAAAAAGTCCAGTCAGGTCTGGCGCTATCCACGGCATTTGAAGCGCATGGGCTGAGTACACCGATTTCTTTGCGCATGCTGCGAGTCGGCGAGCGCAGCGGCGAACTCGGACAGATGCTCACGCAATCAGCCGCTTTCTATGACGGCGAAATCGGCCGCTGGATCGACCGTTTCATGCGAATGTTCGAACCGCTGCTGATGGCGGCGATCGGGCTGATTGTCGGCGCGATTGTCGTGCTGCTCTACATGCCGATCTTCGATCTGGCGGGAGGGTTGACATGAACGCACCGGAACGCGCACAGCCTCTTGTCGATGCCACGCTGTTGCAGCGCGCCCGCGTTCAGGCGCGTCAATCGCAACGCCCTGTGCTGGCCGAACTTCAGGCACTCACGGGCGCCGATGCCCGCGACCTGATGCCTGCCATTGCCGAGCCGTTCGGCCTGCAGGTGCTCGAAACGGCGCAGATGCTCGCGCTTGCGCCGGCCTTCGATCTCGTGCCGCTGTCCAAAGCGATGCAGCGGCATTGCGTGCTGCTTCGCACGGCCGCTGCAGAATTGATTGGCGTCGTTGCCGACCCGTTCGACACAGACCTGCAAACGTGGCTCGAGACGCGAGCCGCGGCGCCCGTGCGCTATTGTCTCGCGTTGCAGGCCGACATTCAG
>BBSL01000071.1 GCA_001319865.1 Burkholderia sp. E7m39
GTCGATACCCTGGTAAGCAACACAACCGACGACGCGCACGGGGCAAAGACGGTTGCGGTGCTGTCGTTTGCGTCGCTGTCGGAGGCCGGCAGTCCCGCTGTCAAGCTGGTGAACTCGACGCTCTATGATGCGCTCAAGGCAGGCGCGTTCGGACATCCATCTCGAGAGCACGGCGCAGGGGCTCGCCGTCAAATACCGCATCGACGGCGTTCTCGATCATGCGACATCGGCGACGGGCATCGAAGTCGCACAACAGGTGATCTCGCGCCTGAAAGTGCTGGCCGAACTCGACATCGCCGAGCGCCGCGTGCCGCAAGACGGCAGCTTTCGCGTCGAATCAGCGGGACGCGAAATCGATTTACGCCTTTCGATCATGCCGAGCATTCATGGCGAAGATGCCGTGATCCGCATTCTCGACAAGCGCGCGATGATCGAGGCATATGGATCGCTGACGCTGGACGCGCTCGGTTTCGATGCGCCTTCGCTCAGATCGTTGCGCATGCTCGCGGAAGAGCCCTACGGCATGCTGCTCGTGACGGGGCCGACCGGGTCCGGCAAGACCACCACACTGTACGGCGCGCTGACGGAAATACATAACGGCCGCGACAAGATCATCACGATCGAGGATCCCGTCGAGTACCAGTTGCCGGGCATTCTGCAGATTCCTGTCAACGAGAAGAAGGGTTTGAATTTCGCACGCGGTCTGCGCTCGATTCTGCGTCACGACCCCGACAAGATCATGGTCGGCGAAATCCGCGATCGCGAAACGGCAGAGATTGCGGTGCAGTCTGCATTGACGGGCCATCTCGTGCTGACCACGGTGCACGCGAACAACGTGTTCGATGTGTTTGGCCGCTTCAGTCACATGGGCATCGACCCGTATGCGTTCGTGTCCGCGCTTAACGGAATCTGGGCGCAGCGACTGGTGCGCCTGACGTGCGTGCGCTGCTCGACGCCGTATCAACCGGACGAAGCGGACCTCGCGCGCGTGAACCTCACGCACGCCGACGTGGCCGACTATCGCTTCATGCAGGGCAAGGGCTGCGGCGACTGTCGCGGCACGGGCTTCAGCAAGCGCCGCGCAATTGCCGAGATATTGATCCTGAACGACGAGGTGCGCGAACTCATCATCGAAAAGCGGCCGGTCCGCCACATCAAGGAAGCAGCGCGGCGTAACGGCAGCCGCAGCCTGCGTGAAGTCGCGCTCGACCTGGTCAAGTCGGGCGAGACCACGCTCGCGGAAATCAAGCGGGTGACCTTGCATGAATAAGCTCTCGCCATTGCCAGGTGCGGTGCTCGCGCGCGGTACGCAAGCGTTACATGGTACGTCGTTGCGCATCGGGCTATCGAAAAACGCGGTCGGGCTGCTGCGCACGCGGAACTGGCCGCGCCGCCGCAGCGAAATGCTGATCGAGCGCACGCTGGATGCGAATTCCCAGGAAGCGATCGCCGACGGCCTGCGCGCGGCGCTCGCCGACGCGCACTGCTCGCACATGAACGCGACTGTCGTGCTCGCTGACGACCTGACGCGCCTCTTCATGGTCACGCCGCCGAGCAATGCGGAGCGGCTACGCGACTGTCACGCAGCGGTTGCGATGCGATTCCAGTCGCTGTATGGCGAACCGCCTCATGACTGGAAGATTGATGCCGACTGGGACGCGCGCCATCCGTTTCTGGCCTGCGCGGTGTCGCGCGCGCTGCTGGCGGCGTTGCAGCAGATAAGCGCCGATAGTGGCCTGACACTGATCGGCATCGTTCCGCAGTTCATTGCTGCGTGGAACCGCTGGCATCGCAGCGTAGCTGATGGCGCGTGGTACGGCACGATGCATGGCGACACGGTGACGCTGGGCGTGATCGGCGGGCATCGCCTGACCGACATTCGACGCATGACCGTACCGGCACAAGCTCATCACGATGAAGGCTGGTTATCCGATCAGGTGACACGCGAGGCGCTGCGGCTTGCATTGCCTGTGCCCTTGCGTATTTGTCTGGCCGGCAGCGCGCCCGACAGGTGGTTCGCCGATCGTGGCCGCACGCCAGTCTGCGCGCGGCTGGAGGCGAACCTCGATGTGCCGGCGTTCGCAGGCGAGTCGGCGGACGTTGCACTGGCCTGCACGGGAGTGCGCCGATGAACACCATCCACATTGACTTGGCGCCGCGCTCGCTTCGCCGCGTGATCGCGCGCTCCGCGCCGCTGACGCTGCTGGTCGGCACAATCGGAATGGTGCTGTGTGTGAGCGCCGCCGTCACCGGATATGGCTTGGTGGTGAAGAGCGAGGCGAGGGACGCCGAATTGCAGAGCCTGCGTGAGCGGTTCGCGGCACGCACGCAACCGGCGACACGCGCCATCACGATATCGGACGTGCAGGCCAATGCCGTCAACACGATCGTCGGGCGACTCAATCTGCCGTGGCATCAGGTGTTCCACGCGGTCGAATCGGCCACGCCGGCAAGCATCGCGTTGCTCGAACTGACGCCCGATGCGAAGCAGCATGCGATCAAAGGCGTAGCCGAAGCGAAGAGCAGCGACGAGATGCTCGATTACATCGCCCGGCTCAGCGGTCAGGCGTTTTTTAGATCTGTCGTTTTGACGCGGCACGAAGTCAACGACAAAGACCCGAACAAGCCGCTGCGGTTTCAGTTTGTCGCCGAATGGGACAGGGACGCAAAATGAAAACGGTGCGCGTCGGAACACTGGCATTGCAGACGCGTCTGGCGCTCTCGCGTTTGGGCTGGAGTCGTTTCGTTGCTGCGTTGCTGGCCTTGGCCGGCGCGGCGTGCTGGCTTGCGTGGATTCCTGCGCAACATTCGGTTGCGAATGCGCAGGCGACGGCGATCGAACGTCAGCGCATGGCATTGCGAGCGCCGCGCGTCGCGCGGCGGGAAACCCCGGCCGCACCGGCCCAGGCAAACCTGATGGCGTTCTACGCCGCGCTTGGAACCCGGCAGCACGCGGAACGGCAGATTGGCACGCTGTTCGAGCTTGCTCGCAAATCGGGCCTCGTGTTGTCCAAGGGCGATTACACATGGGCCTATGACCGCAACAGCCAGGTCTACGCCTACCAGGTGCTTTTACCCGTGGCGGGCCCCTACGGTGCCGTTCGCCGCTTCTGCGAGCAGGTGCTGTTGACGATCCCGTATGCATCGCTCGACGAGATTACGTTCAAGCGCGAAGCCATCGGCAGCGGCTCACTGGACGCGCGTCTGCGCTTCACACTTTTTCTGACGGACGTTCCGACGGTTCGTGTCGCGCCGGAGAAACTTGCGATGGAAATCAAGGCTCCATGAAAGCGCGACACGCCACATTAGCCGTCATGTTCCTCGCCGCCGTGTGGCTGAACTGGTGCGGCGACGATCGGTCCAGTGCGACGCTGGTGGCACCGGTAGAACGCAACGATGCGCCGGGCGTGCCTGGGAGGACCGCCGTCGCGCCGGCGTCATCACCCGCAATCTTGCGGCTGCGCAGCCGCAGCGAACTGATGGGCGGCTCCGACGAGCCGGACCAGGTGCTGTTCGGCAGCCATAGCTGGACGCCGCCGCCGCCGCCCGTCGAAGTGAAGGCTGAGCCGCCGCCGAAACCGGTTGCGCCGCCGCTGCCGTTCATCTATCTCGGCAAGAAGCTGGAGAACGGCAAATGGGAAGCTTTCCTCGCACGCGGCAGCGACACGTACGTTGTGCGCGAGAAGAGCGTGATCGACGGGACTTACCGTGCCGAATCGATCACGCCGACAACATTGACCATAACGTATCTGCCTCTCAAGCAGATCCAGA
Source organism: Burkholderia sp. E7m39 (assembly GCA_001319865.1). Taxonomy (GTDB): domain Bacteria; phylum Pseudomonadota; class Gammaproteobacteria; order Burkholderiales; family Burkholderiaceae; genus Paraburkholderia; species Paraburkholderia bengalensis. The sequence goes on from BBSL01000071.1 coordinate 3,772, forward strand.
CCATGACGATCGGGGGGGGCGACTGATGCTTGCGCGAAAAATTTTCGGGCCGTCATGGCGGCGAGTCGTGTTGCGTGTCCGCATGGTTTGCATCATTGCCGCTTCGGGGGCGTTTCTGGCCGGTTGCGCAGCCGATACGGCTTTCCGCGAAGGCAAGGCGCTCGTGGCGCAGGGCAAGGTCGAAGAGGGGATGGCCAAGTTTCAGGAAGCCTTATCGTATGACCCGCGCGCAGTCGAATACAAGATGGCCTACCTGCAGACGCGCGAGCACGCCGTCGCCAGCTATGTCGATCAAGGCGACAGCGCGGTCCGTGATGGGAAGCAGGACATCGCGCAAGCGCTTTACAAGCGTGCGCTGGCGATCGAGCCGACCAACGAACGCGCGCGCACGGGTCTGCGCGCGATCGAAGTGGCGCAGCGCGACGCCCGCACGAACGGTTCTTCGAGTGTGTCGCTCGAAAAGGAAGTTGCGCTCACAACGCGGCGCGACAACGATGCGCGCAGCGGCAAGACGCAGCCGGCCAACATGCTGTCGGCTGCATACAGGCAGCCAATTTCAATCGAGTTCAAGGACGTAACGTTGAAGCAGGTGTTCGAGGTCATATCGCGTTCGGCCGGCCTCAACTTCGTGTTCGATAAAGACGTTCGCACCGATCAGAAGGTGACGGTTTACCTGAGAAATAGCACGGTCGAATCGGCGGTGTATCACACACTACTGACGAATCAGCTCGAACAGCGTGTCCTGAACGAAAACACGGTCCTGATCTATCCGAACACGCCCAGCAAGCTGAAGGATTATCAGGAAATGATGGTGCGCGTTTTCTACCTGACCAACGCCGATGCGAAGATTGTCGCCAACACGCTGAAAACGATTCTTAAGGCGCGTGACGTGGTCGTTGACGAAAAACTCAATATGCTGATCGTGCGCGATACCCCCGATGCAATCGCGCTGGCGGGCAGACTGATCGGCTTGCAGGATGTGCCCGAGCCGGAAGTCATGCTCGAAGTGGAAATTCTCGAAGTGAAGCGAAACCGGCTGCTCGCTCTCGGCATCACATGGCCGGACAGTTTGTCGCTGACACCGCTGCCGCCGACGGCCGCCGGCGTGCTCACACTGCACGATCTGCTTCACATCACGAGTTCCACGCTCGGCGCGGGAATCGGGCCGGTCACGATCAATGCAAAAAATACGGACGGCGACGCAAAGATCCTTGCCAATCCGCGCATCAGGGCACGCAACCACGAGAAAGCGAAAATCCTGATCGGTGACCGCGTTCCTCTGATCACGACGACATCCACGGCAACCGGGTTTGCGTCTGAATCGATCAACTATATCGATGTGGGCCTGAAGCTCGATGTTGAATCGTCCGTGCATCTGGATAACGACGTCGCGATCAAGGTCGCCTTGGAGGTGAGCAATATCGTCAGCCAGTTCACGACCAAGTCGGGTTCGGTTGCGTATCAGATCGGCACGCGTAACGCGAGCACCGTCTTGCGGCTGAAAGACGGCGAAACGCAGGTGCTTGCCGGCCTGATCAGTGATCAGGACCGCCGTGATTCCGTCAAGATACCGGGTCTGGGCAATCTGCCCGTGCTTGGACGTCTGTTCGGCACCACCGCTGACGACAATCAGAAAACCGAAATCGTGCTGTCGATTACGCCGCACCTGATTCGCAATATCGAGCGTGCGGAGATGCGGTATTCGGAGTTTTCATCGGGGACGGAAGATAGCCCGCGCATTCGTCCCGAAGGCCTGAACGTGCCTGCTGCGCCTTCGCCTTTGATTACGCTCAAGGGCACGTCGTCGTCTGGACCGGGAGCGGTCGACGGCCCCGCCACGACGACGGGCACACCTGCCGCCGCCGCTGCGTCGCCGCCCGCCGCCGCTGCGCCGCCCGCTGCGGTCAGTGTCACCGCATCCCCTGATATGGGCGTCCACGGCGGCGCGCAGCTGAAATGGGAAGGCGCGCAACAGCTGAAAGTAGGCGACACGTTCACGCTGCAGCTAGAGATGCAATCGGGACAGCCTGTGACGAGCCTGCCTCTCGCCATCACGTATGACGACACGATCCTGCAACCCAGCGGCGTAACGGAAGGCACCTTCCTCAAGCAGGGTGGCGCGCAGACCAGCTTCACCAGCAAGATCGATGCGGGCGGCCAGATACTCATCACGGGCACCCGCAACGACAAAGGCGGCGCCACCGGCAGCGGGAATTTCGCGAGCATCAACTTCCGCTCCCTCGCGCCGGCGAATTCGTCAGCGATCCAGCTGCTGACGGTTACGCCCGTTGGCGTCGGTGGAAGCGCGATTCCCGCGCAGGCGCCGGCACCGCATGTAGTGCAGATCGATCCGTAACGAGCGGTAAGGAGCTGAAGTGAATACGACGGCGGCGCTTATCCGGTGCAGGGCTCGAGCAGGCACGCGTCGTTCTCGTGGAGGCTTCACGTTGATCGAGATGCTGGTCACGCTCGCGATACTAGGTGCGTTGGCGAGCGTCGTGCTGCCGCTCGCGCAAGTGCAAATGCAGCGCAATCGCGAGCATGCATTGCGGCAGTCGCTGCTCGACATTCGACGCGCAATCGATGCGTACAAACGTGCTAGCGACGAAGGACGCATTTCGAAGCCGCCTGGCGCGTCGGGCTATCCAAAAGATCTCGATGTACTGGTCGAAGGCGTGGTCGACCAGCGAAGTCCTACGCGCGCGAAGATGTTCTTTTTGCGCCGGGTGCCGCGCGATCCGTTCGCGAACGACGTGAGCGGACGCGATTCGGATTCTTGGGGCAAACGCAGCTACGAGAGCGACGCCGACGATCCGCGCGAAGGCGACGATGTCTTTGATATCTACTCAAGATCGGATCAGGCCGGTCTTAACGGTGTTCCATACAGGCAATGGTGAACGCGATGAAGAGGATACGCGCGCACTCCGCGAGGCGAACAACGGCAAGGGGTTTTACGCTCATCGAACTACTTGTCGTTCTGGCGATCGTTTCTCTGCTTTTGACGCTGGCCGTACCCAGGTACTTCCATAGCGTCGACACGGCGCGCGAAACCGTCTTGATCGAGAACCTGTCTATCGCACGCGAGACGATTGACAGGTTCTTCGAAGACACAGGACGCTATCCGGACTCGCTTGAGGAACTGGTGGAGAAGAAGTATCTGCGGGCGCTGCCGTTCGACCCGATCGCTAACAGTTCGACCGGCTGGACCATCGTTCCACCCGACGACACCAGCAAGGGCCGAGTGTACGACCTGCATAGCGCAGCGCCAGGCTCGGGCAGAACCAATGTTCCCTATTCGGCGCGCTAGGACCATCATGCGTCATTCACGGTCACGCGAGGACGGCTTTACTTATCTGGGCGCGCTAATCCTCATCGCAGTCGTCAGCGTCACCGCAACGGCGACACTGAAGCTCGGTGCCGCGATGCAGCGGCGCGCGGCTGAAGAACAATTGCTCGCGATTGGCGGCGAGTTTCGCGACGCATTCGTGAGCTATGCGAACGCGACGCCGCCGGGGCAGCCGCGCACGCCGCAGAGCCTGGAAGATCTGCTGAAAGACCCGCGCTTTCCTGTCGTGCGTCGTCATTTGCGCAGGGTCTACGTCGATCCGATCAGCGGCAAGCCGGAATGGGGCACGATTCCGGCGCAACCGGGGCCCGGCATCATGGGTGTGTATAGCCTCGCTGAAGGAACGCCCATCAAGGTGGGTAACTTCGAGTTACGCTTCCAGGAGTTCGAAGGCAAGACGTCGTATCAGGACTGGGTTTTTATGCCGCCGCCTGAAACAATTGTTCCGATACCGACGGGAAAGGCGGCGGGCACGGTGAATGGTGCGGGCCCTGCCGTTGGCTTGACGAACTGAGTGGCTGGCGTCGTTAGCTGCTGATGTCGGCGTTGTCGCCCGTTCCACCGGGTTGTCCGTCCTTGCCATAGGAACGCAGTTCGAAATCACTGCTCGCGCCCGGCGACTGGTATTGATACGGATGTCCCCAGGGGTCGAGAGGCACTTCCTTTTTCAGGTAGGGGCCATTCCATTGCGTCACGGCGCCCGGTTTGTTGACGAGCGCAGCGAGCCCTTCTTCCGTCGTCGGATAGCGGCCTACATCGAGCCGAAATGTATCGAGCGCCTTCTCGAGTCCGGCGATCTGGGCTTTGGCCATCGTGCGCTCGGATTTGCCGAGCTGCGTAAAGTACTTCGGACCGACATAGGCGGCAAGCATGCCGATGATCACAATGACGATCAGCAATTCGAGCAGGGTAAATCCGCGGATGCGATGTTTGAGTTGTGTGTGGGAAGCAGGCATGGGATAGCTCAACGTGTCGACTGGTTTCGGGTGGCCTGCATGCGTGCAAGTACAGCAGGCACGTACAGCATGGTTTCCCGATAGGGTGGAATGCGCGCAGCATGCCTGGCGACGGCGCCTTCGCCCGCGTTGTAGGCCGCGAGGGCGAGTGCAACGTTTCCACCGTAGAGTGCGAGCAAGCGCTTCAGGTGGCGGATGCCCGCGTCGATGTTTTGCGCGGGATCGGCCAGGTTTGTGACGCCATACATCGCAGCCGTCGCCGGCATCAGCTGCATTGGGCCGCTGGCACCTTTGGTCGAGACGGCCGTCGAGCTTCCATTTGACTCGACATCGATGATCGCCTTGACAAGCACAGGATCGACGCCGTACCTGCTTGACAGTTCTTCGATGAACGCTGCGGGCGAGTCTTTCTTCAGGCCTTTGGAAAGCGATGATGCATTCCGTTTTGGTGCTCCGGGAGAACGGGACGGCGAATCGTCACGCAGATAGAGCTGGTAGCTTGCGTCCAGTTTTTCGCTGGCGAAGCGGACCGTTCCATCCGGTTCTTCAGACCGGTAGATATCCGCACTTGTTGCCTCACCGCAAATCGTGGCAGCCGCTGTGCAAAGAAGAAATCGCATCATGGTCGTCTGAGTTTTCATGCCGCCCAGCCTGTTTGAGTGCTTTCAACGAAAATAGCATGCGGTATCTGGCAAGGAAACATCGACGCGTAGTGAGCGCGTGCGCTCGCGCACACAGCCATTTCTCAGCTTCCGGTCGGAAGATCAGCAATACAAAAGAAAAAGTACAGGGAATAGGAACATTGCAAAAACGGTTGACACTGCTGACGGAAGAAAATCGTCTATCCGTTATCGAATCACCGTTTCAGCGATGAACCACTTTTGTTTTTCGCGCGCCAGACAGTGGCGAATTGCTTGAGCAGCATGGCGCGAGGCTTTGCAGACCGGGCGGGCCGCCTTCATGTCACGTGCATTTGCAAACCACCATTCGCGTTGTTCCAGTTATGCAACAAAGCGAAATAACACATGATCAAGTCTTACTGATTCTGGACTGCTTGCTGGTGCTAGCAATTGGGGAATCGGGCTGTCACATGATTATTTAAATTGCCTTCGTGTGCATGTCAGTGCCGAAACCTTTTCCCTATCGGACACATTGAACGCCGGCGCTTAGCGGTGAGTTCTCCGCTTGAATTGCTGCGTTACGGGAATGGCGTGCTCCTTGCTCTACACGTGCTAAACCTTAACCCCGGAGCGAACAGACTCCGGGTTCAGGTTATGACTTACGCAATGACTTGACAGTTTCGACTGCAAGTTGCTTTTCGGGTCTGGGAAAGCTTATCCAATAGATTTGAATGGCTCACCGCACTCGGCCGTATGAACGTGAAAACGGAGTTCTCAACCATCCCCGACTGCACCCGGGAACATCGGGCGACAAAAAGATTAGGGATCCACACCCTCGGTGTATTTGTCCGCACTAACCCGATCACGATGAATGGAGAAACGAGTCATGTCGCACTCAATACCGATTAACGTCAGATGCGACACCGGTGGTGGCGCGCGTTCTGATACCCGGCCCAGAGGTTCCCTGGTTTGCCTGCACCGGTTCGCCGCGCTGCTCTTGATCCTCGCGCAGCTGTGCTGGATCAGCCAGGCCATGGCACAGCTTCCGCCACCCGGTACTCCGTCGCAATTCGACATCGTCGGGTTCCTGCAGGAGGCGACGTTGAATGGCCCGAATCCGACCGCGACAACGGGCGGCAAATTAAAGGTCAACGGTCATGTCGTCGTCGTCCCCGACAACACGATCGTGATCCTGCCTGCAAATGCTTTGACCTGGCAGGAATTGTTCGCGCAGGCGCCGGCTCCTTATACAGGCGTTGCGACGGGCATGGCGCTCACCGACTCGCCCGCGCCACTCACGACGTATGAGGTTCACGTGATCGGCAATCGGGTAGGCGATACCTATATCGCCGGTCTGATCTATCTCTCCCAGCAGGACCTGAACACAGGGGCTGGCTATATCAACTACATCGACTATGCCCGAGGCGAAATGTATGTTGGTGGTACGCTCAACGTTGACGGCGCAGGTTTGCCGCGCAATGTCCTGGACGCGAACAATCCGGGGACACGCGTTGCCATCAATGATCCGGGCGGCAGGTACGGTCGTGCAATGTCGCCGGATCCGCGCTTCACGCTGGACCCCGACAACCCGACCATCCGCAGCACAACGGGTTTCCCGATGTGCCTGCCAAGGACCGATCCGAACGATCCGAACGCCGTTCCCGATGCCTTGTGTCCGCAAGGCAACCGGCCGAAGGACGTCACAGGGAATTTCGTTACTACGCTTACGATGCCGGCCCCGGCAGGCATCGCTGCCGGACAGCTTCCCGATCCGCGCATCATGGCGCCTTTTGAAGTGGGCGACTACGTGACCTACGCGGGCACGCTCGTCAGGGACAGTGGCACGAGCGGTCCTTACCCGTCCGGTAGCTCCGGCACCTTTGTCTCCGCCCATACGATTGAAGATAACGTCGCAATCTTCACAAGTCCAGGTACGGATCCCGCCTATGTCGCCGTCGATGTGACGATTCTCGGCACAGGCGGCTTGACCGTGCTCGGCGCGGGCGAGGCCGTGATCCGCACCCGCTTCGAAGGCATGACGACGGACCCGAGTCGCCCAGTGCATCTGTACGGCATCGATATCAATGCTGCCGACGGCAAACTCAGCGATCGCGACTGGGGCATGGTTGCCGTCGATCCCGGTCCGCCGACGGGCGCTGTGAAGGGGCGCTGGCGTTTCCGGCCGCCGTGCACGGCCACCGTTCCGACGCAAAAGGACTGCAAGCCGCCTTCAGGTGGGACCTTCCTGCCGCCGACGCGTGAGATGAGGGCCGTGATCGAAGGCGCATGGACGCCGACTACCGATCCTGCCACGACGGGCGGTGCCAACGGGCTGATTGCAGGCCAATACCATGCGCCGATTCTGGAATACATCTTCCCTGAAAACATTCCGGGCACGCCGCCGCCGCCGAACAACTTCGAGACGATTCCGTTCCTCGCGCAGGGAGGATACACATCGTCAGCAAACACGCTTGTGGGTCAGCTCAACCCATGGCCGGGCAAGCAGGCGCCAGGCACCTGTGGACCGCCGACGGCGAGCGCGGGCGCCGACTTCACGGTTGGATCGGGGGCGACGAACGTGCCGCTATCGGGCAGTGCCACGGGGACCGGCCCGCTGTCGTACGCGTGGACCGCCGTGTCGCCGTCGAACACGGTTCTCACGAACCCCACAACGCCGAACCCGACCTTCAATGCCGTCACGATTGCAGCCGGGCAGCCATCGCAACAGATGGTGTTTAGCCTGACCGTCACCGGCTGCAATAACCAGACAGCCAGCTCGACGGTGACAGTAACGGTACAGCCCGCGCCGCAGACGACGCCCGTGGTCAATCCCATCGCGCCCGTCACAGTGTCGTCGGGTACGCCCGTGCGTCTGACGGCGAGCGCCACTGGCCCGGCTCCCTTGACCTACACGTGGACGCAGACGGGCGGACCTGCGCAGGCGTTTACGCAACAACCGGCGGGCAACCCATCAATCAGCTTCACCCGCACGTTGCCGATCGGACAAACGACCAATGATGTGCTGACGTTCTCCGTCGTAGCGACAGGCGGCGGCGTGACTTCAGCGCCCGTGAGCACCACGGTCACGGTGAAGCCGGTGGCGGATAGCGTCGCGATCACGAACTCCGTGTACCGGACCTCGAAGCAGCGGCTCGATATCACGGCGACCTCGTCGATCGTCAGTCCGAACGTGACGCTTACGCTGCAGCCGTATCAGACGGTTTCGGGCGGTACGTTCGATCCGTCGGCCCTCGGTGCCACGCTGACGAATACGGGCGGCGGGACGTACACGCTGACGCTCGTCGGCGCGCCGCAACCCGCGCCGTCGCCGGCAAGGCCACTCGTCGTCAAGTCGAGCCTTGGTGGAACAAGTCCGGCAGCAGCACTGACCACCTTGAGAAACTGAAGCAGGCAAATCTGCGCCGGCTGGATGCGCTCAGCGCGTCCAGCCGGAAACGCAGACAAAAACATAAGAAGCAGCGCAGCGTCGCACAACTGAAGACCAGACAATCACGGGGAAGGGGAATGGACAAAACTGCACAGGCAGAATGCGGGCGATTGTTCCGCGAGAGCCGGCGTACTGCGAGGTGGATCGCAATCGGGCTGGCAGGCAGTGGCGCGGCATTTGTATTGACGACATTCAGCGGGCTCTATACCGAGGCAGGCGCGCAGGTCCCGCCACCCGTGCAGCGACCGCTCGGCACACTGAAAAACGTACCCGTGCCGGGGCCGTCGGAGCAGGAACTCGCAGTATTCGTGCGCGACAAATCAGCCGCTGTGCAACTCGGCAAAGCGTTGTTCTGGGACACGCGAGTCGGCAGCGACAACCGCACCGCGTGCGCCAGTTGTCATTTTCATGCGGGCGCGGACAACCGCACGACGAATCAGATCAATCCGGGCCTGCTTGCCGGTGATCACGTTTTTCAGACAGGCGGCGCGACGGCCGGTCCGAACTATACGTTGCGGGCCGGCGATTTCCCGTTGACGAAGCATTCGGACATCGATGACTCGACGACCATTTACGCCGACAACAACGATGTGATCTCGTCGCAAGGCGTATTTACGGCGAAGTTCGATCGCGTGACGGTCAACGCGAATGCTGACGACTGCACCAATCTGTCCGATGCCGTCATGCATGGCGGCAGCGGTTTCAATATCAATGGCGTGAACACCCGGCGCGTCGAGCCGCGCAACACGCCGAGCGTCATCAACGCTGTTTTCAACTTCCGCAACTTCTGGGATGGGCGGGGCAACAACGTATTCAACGGAGGCGATCCGTTCGGCTTGCGCAATTCGCAGCCTCTCGTATGGAAACTCGACAACGGCGTGCTCAGAAACGTGGCGGTGGCGCTGCCATCGTCGTCGCTTGCGTCGCAGGCATCCGGGCCGCCGCTGAGCGGCAACGAAATGAGCTGCCAGGGACGTGCGTTCGTTCATCTCGGGCAGAAGCTGCTGAAAGAGAAGGTGCTGGCCGAACAGACCATTTCACCGCGCGACAGCGTGCTCGGCAGTTTTGCCCAGCACGCGCCAACTTACGCCTCGCTCGTGATGAAAGCGTTTCGTCCGGAGTACTGGGCGTCGCCCATCATCATCAACCTGCCGGGCGGACATCGGCTGAACTTCAAGCCAATGGACCTGTTCAAGCAGCGCCGCGACGATGACATCAACTTCGGCCCGTTGAAAGGGAATCTCGTCGTCAGCCAGATGGAATCCAACTTCGCGTTGTTCTTTGGGATCGCAATCCAGATGTACGAAAGCACGCTGATTTCGGACGATTCGCCGTTCGACCGCTTTGCTGCCGGCGACCGCACGGCGCTCGATGCACAGCAGATTCGTGGCCTCAAGCTGTTTCAGGAACAGGGCCGCTGTATCAGTTGTCACAGTGGACCTGAATTGACAGGCGCTGCATTCAGCAATGTATCGAACCAGCGGGTGGAGCGGATGGTGATGAGCGACGGCGCGCCCGCCATCTACGACACTGGCTTCTACAACATCGGCGTGCGGCCGACTCAGGAAGACCTGGGCCTCGGCGGCACCGATGCATTCGGCAACCCTCTGTCCGAGACGAGGATGCTGGCGCTCGGCAAATCGGCGCTGCTCGGAAACAGCTTCGGCGAGGGCAGCGTGCAGAACTTCCCGCAGGGCCAGCGCATCGTCGCGGATGGCGCGTTCAAGACGCCGGGCCTGCGCAACGTGGAATTCACCGGGCCGTACTTTCACAACGGAGGTAAAGCGACGCTGATGCAGGTGGTGGATTTCTATAACCGCGGCGGCGACTTCGGCAACGCGAACCGCGACAACTTCGACTTCAGCGTTGCGCCGATTGGTCTGACACAAGGGCAGAAAGAGGACCTCGTGGCATTCCTGCTGGCGCTGTCAGACGACCGGGTCCGCATGAGCAAGGCGCCGTTCGATCATCCATCCATCTGCCTGCCGAACGGTCATCTTGGCGGCACGAATGCAGTGGCGCAAAGGGGAAGAACGGGCACGGCAATCGATGTGACGCAGTGCCTGCCGGAGACGGGCGCAACGGGCGCAAAGGAAGGCTTGCACACGTTTCTGGGACTGAGTCCCTTTGCGCATTGAAGCGCGTACCGACACAGCGATGAAACGCCAACTGCCCGCTCACCCCATAAGAAGACACGCCATGTCACTTCTCTTTCGCTTGTTCGGCCGCGCATCGCGTGCATCGGCTGTTCTGATTCTGTCGTTCGTCACTGTGCAAGCGCTGGCTCAGGTACCGGCCGTCGGCGCGGATTCTCAGTTCGACGTGATCGGATTCATCCAGGAAGCCACTCTCGACTCATGCGGCAACGCGCTGTGCGGCGGCAAGATCGTCGTGAACGGCCAGTCGATTGTGATTCCGTCGAATACGATCGTGATCCTTCCGGCCAACGCTCTGACCTGGAAAGAACTGTTCGAGCAGGCTCCCGCCCCCTATACCAACGTGGCGACGGGCATGGCGCTCGCGGATTCGCCTGCGCCGCTGACGACCTATGAAGCGCATGTGATCGGCAACCAGGTCAACGATGCGTTCATCGCGGGCCTGGTGTATATCTCACAACAGGACACCAACAATGGCGCTGGCTACATTAACTACATCGACTATGCGGCGGGCGAGATGCGCGTCGGCGGACGGCTCGTGCGCGACGGCAATGGCGTGCCGCAGAACACGCTCGATTCGAGCAAGCCGGGCACGCGCGTGCGCATCAACGATCCGGCTGGGCGGTATAGCCGTGGACTGTCGCCGGACCAGCGCTTTACGCTGGATGCGGACAATCCGACCGTGCGCAGTTCCACCGGCTTCCCGATGTGTCTGCCGCGCGTCGACCCCAGTTCGCAAACCGAAGATGCTGCGTGCCCGCAAGGCAATCGTCCCAAGGACGTGAACGGGCTCTACGTCACCCGCTTCACGATGCAGGCGCCTTCGGAACTCGCTGCCGGCCAGCTGCCCGATCCGCGCATCATGGCGCCGTTCGAAGTGGGCGACTACATCACGTACGCCGGCACGCTCGTCACCGAGCGCGGATCGCAAGGACCGTATCCGTCCACGAGCGCGACCTATGTGTCCGCGCACACGGTGATCTCAAACGCCGCGATCTTCACCGCACCCGGTAGCGATCCGGCCTATGTCGCCGTCGATGTGACGATCCTCGGCAACGGCGGCGTCACGGTGCCCGCCGGTATGGAGGCGGTCGTGCGGACCCGGTTCGAAGGCGTAACGACCGACCCTACGCGCGATATCCACCTGTATGGAATCGACGTCGCGCCTGACGGCTCGATGAGCGATCGCGACTGGGGTATTGTCGGCGTCGATCCCGGTCCGCCGACGGGCGCGGTGAAGGGCCGCTGGAGATTCACGCCGCCCTGCACGGGTGTGACCGCAACCTTCCGGTTCTGCTTCGGTCCACTGACGGAGAACACGTTCCTGCCCGCGACGCGGGAAGTGCGCGCTGTCATCGAGGGCGCATGGACGCCCGCGACTTCGGTGCCGCAGAAGAACGGCCTCGTTGCCGGGCAATATCACGCGCCCATCCTGACCTATCTGTTCGAAGAGAATGTGCCGGGCGCGCCGCCGCCGCCGATCAACTTCAGCACGATGCCGTTCCTCGCGCAGGGTGGCTACCGCTCGTCGACGGGTGTCGTGGCCGGGCAGCTCAAACCCTGGCCCGCATCGAAGCTGCCGGCGTCGTGCACGCCGCCCGTGGCGAGCGCAGGGGCCAACTTCTCGGTTGCCTCGGGTGCGAAGAACGTGCCACTGGCGGGCAGCGCGAGCGGTTCCGGGGAGCTGACGTACGAGTGGGTCGCGCCGCAGGGCATTGTGCTGTCGCCATCCGCGTCGGTCGCCAACCCGACTTTCAATGCGCCGACCGTTACCGCGAACAATACGTTCCTGTTCACGCTGAACGTCACAGGCTGCAATGGCCAGAAATCGACGGCGGCCGTCACGGTCACGGTCACGGCGCCCCAACAGGCTACGCCCGTCGTGACCCCGATTGCCGCTCGCACGGTCGCGTCGGGGACGACCGTCACGCTCACCGCGCAGGGCTCGGGCGCGCACGCGCTCACCTACACGTGGACGCAAAGCAGCGGGCCTTCGCAGCCATTCAAGCAGCAGAACGGCAGCGCCACCATGACCGTCGCTCACGCGTTACCGCTCGGACAAACCACCAACGACGTGCTCGGCTTCACCGTGGTGGCGACCGACACCGTCACGCGCGCGACATCCGCACCCGTGACGGCGACGATCACGTTTACGCCCGTGCCCGACACCGACACGATCACCGTCGCCGAATACCGGATATCGAAACAGCGTCTCGACATCACGGCGACGTCGTCGGTAGTCAGTCCCAAAGTCGTGCTGCGCCTGCAGCCGTATCGCACGACGTCGGGCGCGCTGTTCGACCCGGCGTCGGCGGGCAATACGTTCACCAACAACGGCGGCGGGAACTACACGCTCACGCTGGTCGGTGTCCCGCAGCCCGGACCCGACGCGCAGCTCGTCGTCACGTCGAATCTCGGCGGCAGCAGTGCGCCGACACCTTTAACCCGAATCCGCAACTGAGCCACATGTCCGGATAACCCCAGTCCCTTCAAACTCAACCACCTGCGAGATAGATGATGATCTACCTACCCGATAAGGCGCCAGCCGACGTTTTGCGCGAAGCCGAAAAGGCGCGAAAGAATCGTCTTGAGATCGTTCAGGCGTTATCGCATGGACAGATCTCGCGGCGCGATCTGCTTCGATGGGGATTGGTGTCGGCCACTGGCGTGCTGGCCGCGAAGCATGGACTGAACCCGTTCGTCGGCAGGGCGTGGGCTTCGAGCGGCAGCGGCATCCCGACAGGTGTTCCGCCAAGCCCGCTGTTCGGCGCGCTGCCGTTCTCGCAGCCGATGCCCCGTATGGACGTGCTGCCACGCAAGTCGGTTTCGTCGCTGTCGCCCGCGCCGACGGCTGAAGCGAACACGACGATGCAGCCAGTGCCTGCCGCGCTGGGCGGCGGCATGGGCCCTGTCGAAGGGCGTCCGCCTGGCCCGATCTGGGCGCACCAGGGCTGGGACATGTTCCCGCCTCAGGTCGCCTACGAGGTCGTGCAAGGGGGCATCACGCACAACCTGGCGTACAACCCGGACGTGCCGTCGCAACTGAACTGCGGTATCGATTACTCGGCATCCGTGCAAACCTGCTTCCACATGAAGATGCCGGATCAGGACCCGACCCGATTCTGGACCTTCAATGCCTCGTTCCCGCCGAAGCTGGTTCTGGCCCGTTATGGCGAGCCGATCCTGTTCCGCCATCACAACCGTCTGCCCGTGGACCGGACGCAGAACGGCGGCTTCGGCATCCATACCATTTCGACGCACGAACACAATGGCCATCACGGCGCGGAGAACGACGGTTTCACCGGCGCGTTCTTTTTCCCCGGCCAGTTCTACGACTATCACTGGCCGCTGGTGCTGGCGGGATTCAGAACCATGAACACCTCGGCGAGCGACCCGCGCGCAGGCAGTCCCGACGGCAACGGCGGCATCAACAAGATTGCCGGCGACTGGCACGAGACGATGAGCACGCACTGGTTCCATGACCACATGTTCAGCTTCACGTCGCAGAACGTGTACAAGGGCATCGCGGCGATGATGAACATCTATAGCTCAATCGACCGCGGAAACGAAGCGATCAACGACGGCGTGAACTTGTGCTTGCCGAGCGGCCGATCAAAGGACTGGGGCAACCTCGACTATGACGTCAACCTGATGCTCGCCGACAAGGCCTGGAACAAAGACGGCCAGATGCAGTTCGACATCTTCAATCTGGATGGCTTCCTCGGTGACCAGATGACCGTGAACGCCGTCTATAAGCCGTACTTCGAAGTCGAACGGCGCAAGTACCGTTTCCGCATCCTGAACGCTTCGGTGTCGCGCTTTTTCAAGCTGTGTCTGAGCGACGGTTCCCCGATGATCCAGATCGCCAACGATGGCAACCTGCTGCCGCGCCCGGTGGTGCTCGCGCAACTGGATGAAATGGGCATCGCGGAACGCTATGACATCGTGATCGACTTCTCGCGCTATACGAATGGAGCACGCGTGCATCTCGTGAATCTCGCCGAACACGACGACGGGCGGCGCGTCGCGCATGACCTGTCGCTGGGCGAGGCGCTGTCCGGCAAATCGCAGGATCCGTGCGTCGGGCGTTTCCTGGAGTTCCGCGTCGTTCGCGATCCGTCGCAACCGGATGTGAGCCGCGTGCCGTCCACGCTCATTCCGAATCCCGATCTGTCGAAGGTGCCGGTGGCGCGCGAGCGCACGTTCGTGTTCGGCGACGGCGCGAAACAGACGAGCCGGAACCAGGCAACCTCGTTCCTCGGGCCGTGGGGCATCGGCGTGGATAACGGCGACAAGCTGGCCGCCGACTATTCACGCATATCGGCCGCGCCGAAGATGGGCACGCGCGAAGTGTGGACACTCATCAATGGCGGCGGCGGCTGGGATCACCCGATCCACATCCACTTCGAGGAAGGGCAAATCCTGGAACGGGACGGCAGCGCATCGAAGGTGCCGGCATGGGAGCAAGGCCGCAAGGACGTCTACCGGCTGCACCCGAGCGGCAAGCTGAAGATCACGATGCAGTTCCGCGACTGGGGCGGCATGTTCATGGAGCACTGTCATAACACGGTCCATGAAGACAACGCGATGCTGCTGCGATGGGAGATCGACGACTCGGGCGCGCCTTTTCTCAGGCCTTTGCCGACACCGATCCCGACACCGCAAGGCGTCACCTTCCAGTCGCCGGACGACATCCTGAAGACGGCGTTGTAGTTGTGCGGCCTTCTGATCGCGCGGGCATGATCCCCGCGCGACGGGCAACCATATCGGAGTGCATCATGAATCAGGAAACAGGAGTACGCAGTCCCGCGCGGCGGGCGGGTCTTCTCGCGCTCTGGGCCGGCCTCGCCGGTCTGTTTGCAGGCGCGGGCGGGGCGGCCGCGGAAGAGCCTTTGCCGTCGCATGTCGTGAGCGTGCCGGTGACGGGCATGGTGCATACGGCAGAAGGCGACGTCGTTTTCTCGGGCCGGGCGAATATCGAAACCATGCTGATCACGGACCGGAAGTCGCCCGCGGTGTCCGAGATCGCTGTGAGTTTCTCGGGTGTGACTGCCAAGGGCGCGAGGGACGAGACCCGCTATCAGGTTGAGAACCCGACTATTTTGCAGCGTCGTGTGAAGGCGTCGGAAATAATCGAGGTCAATTTTCCGTTTTATCCGGAAGGCGATCCAATGGCGGCGCAATCGGCGATGGCGTCGTTCCGTCTGTTTGCGAACGGCAAGACATCCCCGACGATCACGGTGACTGCGAATCGCCCGGACTAAACAGGGGTAGCGAATGACGAAGATAACAACGATGCGCAGTCTGGGGCTGTCGCTCTGCATCGCCGCGGCGCTGATATTCACTCACGCCGCGCGCGGCGATACGCCGTGGGGAGCGGACTACTTTCCGAACGTCACGCTGAAGACGCAGGACGGCAAGAGCGTGCGCTTTTACGACGATCTGCTCGAGGGCAAGGCCGTCGCAATCAACCTGGTCTACTCGAGTTGTTCGAACGTATGTCCGCTGGAGACTGCGAAGCTGGTGCAGGTTCAGAAGGTCTTTGGCGACCGGATGGGGCGCGACATCTTTTTCTATTCAATCGCAATCGATCCATGGGATAGCCCCGCCGAACTGAAAAAGTATGCGAACAAGTTTGGCGTCGGACCTGGCTGGCTGTTCCTCTCGGGCAAAGAGGAGGACATCAGGCTCATTGCGCGCAAGCTCGGACTTTCACGGGCTGGTGATCTCGACAGCAAGGACGGTCACAGTGCAACGCTGATGGTCGGCAATGTGTCGACGGGGCAATGGATGCGCAATTCGTCTACCGACAATCCGCAGTTCCTTGCTACCGCAATCGGCAATTTTCTGGGCTGGAACAGCGCGAAACCCACGGTCGATTATGCGCAGGCACGGCCGGTTTCGGGCGTTCGAGGTGAGCTCCTGTTTCAGAGCCGATGCTCAGCGTGTCATACGGTAGGCGGCGGTGACCGGCTCGGACCGGACCTGCTGGGTGTGACGACGCGGCGCGATCAAGGCTGGTTGAGACGCTATCTGAGCGAACCGGACAAGATGCTCAAGGAAGGCGACCGGGTGGCTCAGCGTTTGTACAAACAGTACAACGAGATACGCATGCCCAATCTTGGACTCGGAGCCGGCGACGTGGCGGCGCTGCTCGACTATCTGGACAGACCGACTCACGGCGCGGACGCAAGTGGTGTTTTGACGAAGGCGTCCACGACGCCCTAGCCAGCCACGCGATGCGTATGGCGCGCGGCGGTTTGCCAACCGGGCACAGGTATCACACATCACGGCAAGGAGTTTGGTGCGCGTGAGTCATTCCACCCAGGTAATCAGGAGACAACGATGAAAGCAACCTGTTTCGATCGCCACTTGATCCAGGCATGCACATGGCGGCTAGCGGCGGCAGCGGCGCTCACGGCAGTGCTGGTTGCCTGCGGCGGCGGGGGCGGTGGCAGCAGTCCCACGGCGACGCCCACGGCGGCTGCAACAGCGACCACATTCAGCGGGCCGATTACCGGTTTTGGCAGCGTGATTGTCAATGGCGTGCGCATCGACGACAACTCCGCCGCGATTACCCTTGACGATGACAACGGCGGCGGCAGGGATGCCGACCTGAAGCTCGGCATGGTGGTCGACATTCAGGGCGAACACGACAACGGCGCACAGACGGGCAGGGCGACGAGCATTTCGTCACATAGCTTCGTGCAGGGGCCGATATCCGCAATCAATGCGGCGGCGAATCAGTTGGTCGTACTGGGGGTCGTCGTGACCGTTGTGCCGGGCACGGCGTTCGGCGGCACGAATGCCACTTCGCTTGCGTCGCTGGCGCTCAATGACTCCGTTGAAATTCACGGCTTGCCGGATGCCACGGGCAGCAAGGTAACGGCAACGCGCATCGAGCGAATTCCGCCCACTAATGAAGTGCGGCTGGTCGGCACAACGCAAAGCGTGACGACCGGGCAGTTCACGCTCAATGGCATGGCTGTTCAGTACACGGCGGCGAGTCTCGTGAACTTCCCAAATGGCGTGACAAACGGCATGACGGTGCGTGTGAAGGGCAATCTTTCCGGCCCGTCGACGATCGTTGCCAGCAGGATTCGCCAGATAAACCTGGTGCCGGCGCTTGCAGAAGGTCAGCGGCTGGACGTGAAGGGCGTGATCTCCACCTTCAATTCCTCGAGTAGCTTCTCAATCGCCACGCTCCGGGTGACTGTTCCCAGCACGGCCACGGTGAGTGGCACGCCTGCACTCGGTACGCGTGTCGAAGTGAAGGGCACGATGGTGCAGGGCGTTCTCGTCGCGACGCAAGTAGAGGTCGAAAATGAAAACGAGCCGGCGGAAGCGCATGAGCTTCACAGCGTGATCGCGGCGATCGACAAGTCCCAGCAGACCTTGACGCTGCGCGACGGATCGGTTGTCGTGAGGTGGGATGGGACTACGGTCTTCGATACAGCGACACTTCCGCGCGGCGCCGATGATCTCGTGGCGGGGGGGAAAGTGGAGGTGAAGGGCAGGTTGACGGGCAACGCAGTTCTGGCGTCGCGCATCAAACGGGACAATTAGACGATTTGCATTCTGTACGGTCGGGAATCTTGACTTGCGCGAATGGCACGGAGAGGCGGGCCGAGCGGGTGTCGACGATTCAACAGCGTGGGGTTGAGCAGTGGCTTGAGTCGCTGAACCGCTGAGACTGTTCTGGTGCGTTCAGGTTGACGTTGGTATCCGCGATGCGCATTTTTCGGCTTTGGCGCCGCCCCTGTACGGGGCGGCCACAGGGCGACTCCGGAAGCACGATGGCCAATGCGGGTGACAAGTCCCGCTTCACACCCCTAGAAAATATACCTCACCCCACCAAACACGCTACGCCCCGACCCAGGATAAAAGATCGCCGTGTTACTGGCAGTACGCGCATTGGCAACGGTGCTGATATCACTGATATATCGTTTGTTCGTCAAATTCCGGGCATCGACAAACAGTGACACTCCGTTCCTGAATTCCATCCCTGCTTGCACGCCGAGCAGCGTATAGCCCGGCACGCGCAGCGTATTCGCATCGTCCGCCCAGGCGCCCGCAGGCACCCAGTCCACACTAGCGGAGATATGAAAGCCATTCGGCCTCGCATAACCGAGCGTCATCCGCAACACATTCACCGGCACACCCGCGATCCGGTTATTGCCATACTGCGGATCATCCTTGAAGCGGAAATCGTTCAACGTCCACACACCCGATAACGTGACGCTGTCACCTGCGCCGGGTTGAAAAACATCGCGCCACAGATCCACCGATGCCCCAGCCTCGATGCCCTGAATCACCGTACGATTCGCGTTGAACGTCGTGGCCGGAATGTCGGGGTTGGTCGTGTACTGCAGCAACTGGTCCCGCACCATCGACCGATAGGCCGTGAAATCCCATGCGAACCGGTCACGTGTGCCACGCGTTCCCAGTTCAAGCGTCCACGCATGCTGCGATGAAAGCGGCGTGAAGCGCGTCGTGGTGTTGAAAGTCTGCGTGAGATCCGTAAAGTCTGGCACGTCCTGGCTGCGCGTGATGTCGATAAATGCCTGGATATCGCGGGCAGGCTGCCAGAGCAGTCCCAGTTTCGGATTCAGGCCGTTATACGTGGCGCTTGCCGACTTATACGTAGGGTCAGCAGCGAGTCCGCCATGATCGACATATTTGCGGACGTCCCGCAACGCCTTGAGCCCTGCCATTACCGCGACAGTCGGCAGGAAGAACAGACGATTCTCGACGTACGCTTCATAGTTGTATGCGCTTTGTGTTGAATCCAGCGTCTGCGCGCCTTTGTTTCCCGCCACGTTGACGTATTGCCGCGCCTGCGTATTGCCACCGAAGAAGCGCGCGCCCGCGATCAGATCGTTGCGCATGCCACTTAGCTGCAACGTCGCCGTGTAGTGCGGTGCGATGCCATAGGTCCAACCATCCTGGTCGATTACCTGGAAGATCGGGTGATAAAGGCTCTTGTGGATCGCCCAGCTATCGACGTCGATCTGACCGGTTTCGAGCCTGAATGTCGTGCGGTTCGCGATCCGTTCCGTGCGCGTGTTGCGCGCCTGATCGCCGGCGAGCGCGCTGGGTGAAGCTTTGGTCGGGTTGTTGAGCGCGTCGGACAGCGACAGCGTACCCGGCAATTGCTGGTTCACGATATACGCGCCGAGATAGAACCGCGTCTCCACATCGGCGCTGAAGCGGTAGCCGACGTTGCCGTTGATCTGCTCGTATTGTCCACGCTCGTGTTGCCGGTATCCGTCGGCGTGATCGACGGTGAACGTGCCCATGAAATCCAGCGGCCCGACGATCCGCGAAAACTGTGTGCTGCCGCGTATCGTGCCGAAGCTGCCGCCTTCGAGTCGCAGCATGTTCGGTGCCAGTGCGGTGTAGGCGGTCGGCGTCAGGAAGTCAATGGCGCCGCCGAGTGTCGATGAACCATAGGCGAGTCCATTGCCCCCTTTGAAGACTTCCGCCGATTGCAGCGCGAGCGGATCGATCTGGTAGTAGTCGCCACTGCCATCGGCGAGATTGGTCGGAATGCCGTCCTGAAGTATTTCCAGCCCGCGTGTGTGAAATGAGCGTGCAACGCCTGAGCCGCGAACTGAAAGCCGCAGTTCCTGGCCGTATCGGCTCTGCACATAGACGCCCGGCACGTTCTTCAACACGTCGCGCAACGTGAAAGCATAGGTGCTGGCGTACGATTCGCTGTCGACGAAACCGACCGAGCCAGCTGTCTCGAACAGCTTGCGCCGCTGCTCTCCTACGGTCTGCGAGGTCAGCGACGGTTGCGTCGTATCCATCACGACGACGCCGGGCAGTGTCGCTTCCGCAAGCGACGCTTCGTTCGGACCGGATTGAGCAAATGCGCTGCTCGCGAAGATGAGTGCCGCGCTTGATATCGGAAGGCGCCGGTTGAGTGAATGATTCATGACTCCCTGTCCCCTGATCGTTCGGCGGTTGTTATTGATCGCCATATTCATTGCGCCGGTAAGAGTCGAACCTGCGGGGCGGGGCTATGAATAGCGTGCCAGTCCTGACCCTCGGTGGGAATCTCGGTCCAGTCGCGCTTGCCGTTTTCGCAGGTCTGCACGACGGGGAAATAAAGCGTTTTGCCCGGAGTGGTCGGCAGCTTCATGACCAGACCGAAGGTGTCGTAGAGACTGTCCGGGAGGGGGCCGCCGCGCCATTCGACGGCCACGATCGACTTGTCGATCGTCATGCCGTGTTCGACCTTCAGCGGAGGGTCGATGGAACGCGTCACGGTGCTCACGGTCCAGCCGGGCTTCATCTGTGGCTTGATCGAGAGCACGCCATCGGGAATCGCGACGTGCAATGCGACCGTTGACGACCCGTCGCATCCGTGCGGGATTTTCAACGATGTTTCGAAATAGCTGCCGGCCTTGCCTTGATCCGGCTGAGCGACGATATGCGCGTGCACGCAGCGGCTGGCGGCCGTGGCGGCCAGTGCGGCGAATACGAAGAGAATGGGCGTGGCTACACGCGCCCTACGCCGTGGACGTGTTTGCATGTCAGTTTCCTGAAGTCGGTGAATGGGCCGCCGCCGGACGGCGGAAATATCGGATCAGGAAGTGACTTGCGGTGGATCGCGCGACCACGCGAAGACATGGCGTCGCAGCGTGACTGGCGTTCCGGAGGTTTCGATGCGGATGTCTTCGCTGAACAGCACGGGCAGCGGTATTGCAGACGGCGCCCTGTACAGGGGCGGATGATGCACGAGCAGATCGCAGTAGCCGCACGTGCTGTCCGCATGGCCGTGATGTGCGGCGGAATCATGCGCACGAGAACCCGCGTCCGGTCGCGCCGAGCAGAAATCGTCGGATGACTGCTGCACATCCATTGCCGCTCGCAGTTGAGTCGCGACGGGCGCAGCGATGGCGAGCCAGACCGCAAACAGGCAGGTCCATGTCATTTGATAAACGTGTCTGCTGGCTCGTGTCATGGCGAATCGTTATGTGGCGGCGGCCTACATCGCGTTGGGATCGGTGACGAAGCCGACCTTCGACAAGCCTGCTGATTGCGCTGCGGATAACAGTCTCGCCACGCTCTCATAGCGCACGTCACGGTCTGCTGCGAGTCGAATCTCGGGTTGCGGCGCAATCTTCGCTGCAGCGGCGAGACGCTCGATGACCGTCGAATCGTCGAGCGCCTCGCCGTTCCAGCGCATCTTGCCGGCGGCATTGATAGCTACGTCCACATGAGCGGTGCGAAGGTCTTCGCGCTGATTGCTGGCGTGCGGCACCTGGACGTGGGCCGCATCGTGAATGACGGGTAACGTGACCATGAAGACGACCAGCAGCACCAGCATGACGTCGACGAGCGGCGTCATGTTGATTTCGCTGATGACTGCGCCTTCGTCGTTGAAAGAAAACAGATCGATGGCCATTTCCATCACCTCGCGTTGGCGGTGCGCAATGGTTGGGGCGCCGTCGTGCGCGACGCGCAGGCGGGCGTCGTGCCGGTGAGCAGCAGCGAATGCAGCGCATGTGCGAAGCGGTTCAGCGTGGCGACGATATCCCGGTTCAGGCGTGTCAGTCCGTTGTAGCCCAGTACAGCCGGAATGGCGACGAACAGGCCGAAGGCGGTCATGATCAGCGCTTCGCCGACGGGCCCCGCCACCTGATCAAGGCTCGCCTGCCTGCTTGTTCCGAGCATCAGCAACGCGTGATAAATCCCCCACACTGTGCCGATCAGGCCGACGAACGGAGCCGTCGAGCCGATAGACGCCAGCACGGCAAGACCGCGTTGCAGCCGCGAGGCGCTCTCGTCGATCGACGACTTCAGGTTGCGCAGCAGCCAGTCGCTCGGATCGACGCGATCTTGCAGCCGGCCACGGTTTGCATCGTGAAGCGCGATGGCAGCTTGTCCGGCGCGCGCCAGGTCATGTAGCGGGGTGCCAGGTTCGCCGAGTCCGCGCAATCCTGCGTCGAAGTCGTCAGCGCTCCAGAACTGCTGTTCTGCGCGTGTCGCGAGGCGTCTGACACGCGAGAACTCAAGCGCTTTGGCGACGATCATGCTCCATGACAGGATCGACATCGCAAGCAGAATCATGGCAATGGCGCGCGTGGCGATGTCGCCTTGCTGCCAGAGGTGAGGTAGTCCGTACGCATGCATGACCGTGACTCCTTTAGTTAGTGAAACCGAATGTGAAAGGGACGGCAGCGGTCGCGCGTTTTGCGGCCCCGTTGACGATATGCGGTGAACAGGTGCTGGCGAGTACGGCGTCGCGGGCCGCGTCGTCGAGACGCCGGTAGCCGCTGCTGCGCACGACGCGCGCCGATTCGATGGCGCCGCGTTCATCGATGATCAATTGCACGATGGCCGTGCCCGCTTCCTGCAGACGTCTGGACATCGGCGGATAGGGCGGCTTGACCATGGTGCAGTCGGGGCGGCTGATGGCTGCAATTGCGGCCGTTGCAGGCGACGCGGCGGACAGCGGCGCTACAGCAGTGGGTGTCGAAGGAGCGTCGGGCGCGGGCAATGTGCTTGCAGGCACCGCGTTCTGGCGCTCCGGTGAAAGGGGTTGTAGCGTCTGACTCGAATCGGCGGTGGGGACGACTCGCCGTGGTGGCGATGGGATGGGAGAAGACGGCGGCGGCGACCGGCGAGCCGGTCGTTGCGCGGCGGCACGCGGTGGCTGCGCGATATCCTCTCTGCCTGGTTTCGAGGCTTCGCGCGGAATGCTTGTGACAGATGCGACCGGCGGCGCGATCAACGTTACTGTCAAGGTTCGAACCGGTTGAACTCGCAACGGCTGCAATGGCTCCGATGGCCACAGGACGAGGGCCGAGACCAGGCATGCATGCAGTGCGCCGACGAATGCCACGACGACGCCGAGCCGTTCGTGAGCGAAAAGGCGCGCGTTGTCAGCGGTGCGATCGATTGTCAACTCAACCGCTTTTGAGCCAGAAAGTGCGTGTATATCCATCGCGTTCACCGTTTCGACGGCCACTTGCGCGGCGGCCGTCCACGTTCGCAAAGAGCGGATAGCTATTTGGGATTCCCTGAAAGCAGGATGAGCCCCGGCCTGCACCCTTGGCGGGCGCTATGCGTCGGACGATGTGCAGGGGTGGAGCTCAGGAAAGAACGGGTGGGGCGCGAGGACGGCCTGACGGATAGTCGCGAATGCTGATGAAAAGCGGGCGCGCCAACGCCGGAACGATGGCAAGAAGGATGGTGACCGCCTCGGGCGGTGGCGCGGGCGGAACGGCGAACGCGTGCTGTGCAATGAGATCGCAGTAGCCGCATGCACTCAGGGAATCGTTGGTGGCGTGATGCGATGAGCCTTTTTCGACGATGGCGGAACAGTTGACCGCAAATGGCTCAGACGATTGCGCAAACGCCACCAGTTGACTGACCAGCGGCACGAGCACGATCAGCCAGATGGCGATGAGGCCAAGCCATGCGGTGCGATGTTTTCGGGCGCGACTGGTCATGATGTATGAACAACGTGCACGAACTGCGATGGTCAATGAAAGACAGTAACGATGTCGACGAACTGTATGGTGAGAGTAGCCGAATCTGAGGGGGACACAGAAAGTTTCGTTAAGTGAATTGTTCGGTGGATCACGTTTGAACGACTTGAACTGCATCAGTCGCTTGCGCTCCATTGGCGCTGCTGGTTGTTCGGTTTTTTATGTGGCGCGTGCTCACGCCAGTGAGGGCGAACTCGCGTTACGCCATACCCATATCCGTAAATGGCCGGGGGCGGTCCGTAGACTTCGGGTGGAGGTTCGTAGACGACAGGTGCCGGATATGTTCGTACGGTTGGCGGGGCGTACGGCTGCACGTCAGCAGAGGAATACGGTTCGTGCCAAATCAATGGTGGCACGGATACATAGTCGGGGCTGGGCACGTACAGGAATTCACCCGCACCCGCAGCCACATCCGCATTCGCATGCGGCACTGCGGCATAGCACGTGCAAAGAGCTGTGAATTTCACGAGAGTGACGACGATGCGCATTTCAGACGTTCCGATTTCGCTTGCCCGTACCGACACTTCTAAAGAAAAGATAGTCGCTTGGAAACGGAACAGAGGTACTCTGCAAATTCTTTTGTAACTGGCGGTAACTGTCGTCTGATACACGGTCGCCCCCATTTTGAAAGGCCGGGGGACGATCTCGAACTCGGCAAGTCGGTCTCAATGGATTGCCTGCACCTCTTTCTGACGCGAACCCTCCAACCGCGCTAGGATGTCAGTCCGACCGTCATCCGACAGACGAGGACGCTGCCATGCCCGCGCTGCGCGCTGCGAATCTGCTTGCCACCGCCGAAGGGATGCGCCTGCACTCCAGCGAGTGCGCGCGATGGCAGCGCTGGGGTCCCTATCTGAGCGAGCGTCAGTGGGGCACGGTGCGTGAGGATTACAGTCCCAACGGCACGGCATGGGACTACTTTCCGCACGATCACGCGCGCAGCCGCGCATACCGCTGGGGCGAAGACGGCATCGGCGGATTCGGCGACGATACGCTGGACTGGTGCGTGTCGATTGCAATGTGGAACCGCGCCGATCCCATTCTGAAAGAGCGCCTGTTCGGCCTGACGAATCAGGAAGGCAACCACGGCGAGGACGTCAAGGAGCTGTACTTTTACCTGGACGGCACGCCGACGCATTCCTATATGCGCATGCTCTACAAGTATCCGCACGCCGCGTTTCCGTATCAGGATCTCGTCGAAGAGAACGGCCGGCGCGGCACGGACCTGCCCGAATACGAAGTGCTCGACACGGGCGTGTTCGATGATCTGCGTTATTTCGACGTAACCGTCGAGTATGCAAAGAACACGCCCGAAGACATCGTGATGCGCGTAACCGTCGAAAATCGCGGCGACGAATCCGCTTGCATCGATCTGCTGCCGCAATTCTGGGCGCGCAACAAGTGGTCGTGGAACGGCGCCGCCGAGCGCCCGCTCCTGAAGAAGGAAACGGTGCACGGCGTGACGCGGCTGCTGGGCACGCACCCGGGCCACGAGCCGATCGTCGTCACGGCGTGGTCGCCCGATACGACCGTGCTTGAATGGATCTTCTGCGAGAACGACACGAACGTCCGGCGTCATTTTGGCATGGAAGGCGACGGCCCCTTCAAGGACGGTTTCAACGATTACGTCGTGCACGGTGACGCGAACGCCATACGCCGCGACGCAGGCACGAAGGCGGCCGTGCATCTGCCGCTCAATCTTCCGCCGCACGGCACGGCTGTCGTTTATCTGCGCTGGCGGCCCGAGTTTTCCTGCGATGAAACGCCGCTCGACGCCGCCGATCTGTTTGCGCAACGCATCGCCGATGCCGACGCGTTCTATGTGGCGTTGCAGCACGACATGGAAGGCGTCGACGAGCGGCTCGTGCAGCGACAGGCGCTCGCGGGCATGCTGTGGTCGAAACAGTACTACCAGTTCGACGTGCAGCGCTGGATGGACGGCGACCCCGCGCAGCCCGTGCCGCCCGCGTCGCGCAAGCAGGGACGCAATCGCGACTGGCGGCATCTGTGCAATGCCGACATCGTGTCGATGCCCGACAAATGGGAGTATCCGTGGTACGCGTCGTGGGATCTCGCGTTTCATGCCGCCGCGTTCGCGCTAATCGATCCCGAGTTCGCGAAACGTCAACTGCTGCTGCTCGTGAAAGACCGATACATGCATCCGAACGGGCAGATTCCCGCCTACGAATGGGCGTTCAGCGATGCCAACCCGCCCGTGCATGCGTGGGCCGCGTGGCGTGTCTATGAAATCGATCGCGCGCTGACGGGCAAGGGCGACCGCGATTTTCTCGAACTCGTCTTCCACAAGCTGCTGCTGAACTTCGCGTGGTGGGTGAACCGCAAGGACGCGGACGGCCGGAATATTTTCCAGGGCGGATTTCTCGGGCTCGACAACGTCGGCATTTTCGACCGTTCGTCGCCACTGCCCACGGGCGGTCATATCGATCAGGCCGACGGCACCGCGTGGATGGCGGCCTATGCGCTGGACCTGATGCGCATCGCGCTCGAACTCGCGTTTGCGAATCACGTGTTCGTCGATATCGGCGTGAAGTTCTTCGAGCACTTTCTGTACATCGCGCAGGCCGTCAGTTGCGAAGACAACTGCGATACAGGGCTGTGGGACAGCGAAGACGAATTCTTCTACGACAAGCTGCGCCTGCCCGACGGCAGCAGCATACCGATGCGCGTGCGCTCCATCGTCGGGCTGATTCCGCTGCTCGCCGTGCATGTGCTCGAAGAGCGTCTGCACGGCTCGCTGCCGGGCTTGCGCGACCGGCTGGTCTGGTTCCTGCGCAACAAGCCGGACCTCGCGCGGCTGGTGTCGCGCTGGAACGAGCCGGGGCGCGGCAACAGCCTGCTGCTGTCGCTGCTGCGCGGACATCGGATGAAAGCGCTGTTGCGGCGCGCGCTCGACCAAGCCGAGTTCCTGTCCGATCACGGCGTGCGCGCGCTGTCGCGCGTGCATCGCGATCAGCCCTACGTGTACCGGCACAACGGCCAGAGCTTTTGCGTGAAGTATCTGCCCGCCGAATCGGACACGCGCGTGTTCGGCGGCAATTCGAACTGGCGCGGGCCCGTGTGGATGCCCGTCAACTATCTGCTGATCGAGTCGCTGTACGAGTTCCATCGCTACTATGGGGACGATTTCCGCGTCGAGTATCCGACGGGCTCGGGCAAGCAGCTGTCGCTGGCCGAAATCGCCGATGCGCTCGCGCGGCGCGCGACCACGCTGTTCCTGAAGGACGCGAACAACGAGCGCCCCGTGATGGCCGCGTATCCGCTGCTGCAGGCGGACCCGCGCTCGCAGGATCTCGTGCTCTTTCACGAATACTTTCACGGCGATAACGGGCGCGGCATTGGCGCCTCGCATCAGACGGGATGGACGGGCCTGGTCGCGTTGCTGCTGCAGCCGCGCGAGGCCGCAAGCTCGGGCGTGCTGCCCGCGACGGGCGAGATGCCCGAGCGCGAGCGCGATGCCGCCCCCGTGAAGTAGATCGCCTCGCCCGCAGCCGATGCATCCGTTCGATTGAACCGCGCGGCAGCGGGCCGGGTCTTTCGGATACCGCCCTTCGTGGCTCATTGACGGAACGCCTGCCATGTCCAACGACGCGAAAACGACCGACGCATCCCCCGCCGCCCAGCCCGCAAGCTGCAAGATCGGCGCGGGGCCGCATGCCGCTGCCGCCGGGCCTGCCGGCAAGCAGCCCGCGCCACCTTGCACGCTCGTCATCTTCGGCGCGGGGGGCGACCTCACCAAACGGCTGCTGACGCCTTCGCTTTACAACCTCACCGTCGACGGACTGCTCGACGACGGCATGCAGATCATCGGCGTCAATCATGGCGAACGCGAGACCAAGGCATGGCTCGCCGATCTCGGCCAGTCGCTGCAGCAGTTCGCCGCCGACAAGGCGAGCGAAGCGTACACCGGCACGGTCGATGAAAAGGCCTGGCAGTGGCTGTCTTCGCGCATGGAGTACATGGCAGGCGAGTTCGATTCCGACGACGTGTATGAAGCGCTCAGGCAGCGCATCGACACGACGCCGCACGCGAACGCCATCTTCTATCTCGCCGTGGGCGCGCGCTTCTTCAGGCCGATCGTCGAACGTCTCGGCAAGCATGGTTTGCTCAAAGAAGACGACGCAGAAAACGGGGAAGGCAAGCGCGGCTTCAGGCGGCTCGTGATCGAGAAGCCGTTCGGCACCGACCTCGCGTCCGCGCGCGATCTGAACGCGCACATCCTGCGTTTTGCGCAGGAATCGCAGGTGTACCGGATCGATCACTTTCTCGGCAAGGACACTGTGCAGAGCATTCTTGCCGTGCGCTTCGCGAATGCGATGTTCGAGCCCATCTGGCGGCGCGAGTACATCGACAGCGTGCAGATCACGGCGGCGGAGACGCTGGGCGTCGAGGGGCGCGGCAAGTTTTACGAGCTAACGGGTGCTTTCCGCGACATGGTGCCGAATCATCTGTTCCAGCTGCTCGCGATGGTCGCGCTCGAACCGCCCACATCGTTCGATGCCGAAGCCGTGCGCGACAAGAAGGCCGAATTGTTCGACGCGCTGGTGCCGCTGACACCCGAAGACGTCGTGTTCGGTCAATACGAAAGGGGCGATGCGGGCGTCGGTTATCGCGAGGAGCGCGACGTTGCGCGCGACAGCACGACGGAGACCTATGCCGCCGCGCGCGTGTTCATCGACAACTGGCGCTGGGCCGGCGTGCCGTTCTATTTGCGCACGGGCAAGCGCATGAGCACGAAGCTCACCGAAATCGCCGTGCAACTGAAGCGCGTGCCGTTCCTCATGTTCCGCGACACGCCCGTCGAGGCGTTGACGCCGAACGTCTTCACGCTGCGCATCGACCCTTCGCAGGGCACGCGTTTCGACTTCAACGTCAAGGTGCCCGGACCGACGATGCAGATCGGCAAGGTGCGCTCCGCGTTCAACTACAACGACTTCTTCACGGAGCGCGCGAACGTCGGTTACGAAACGCTGCTGTATGACTGCATGCTCGGCGACGAGACGCTGTTCCAGCGCGCCGACAGTATCGAATCGAGCTGGTGCGCCGTGGATCGCGTGCTGCATCCCGAAGGCGGCGCGCTGCCGGTGCATGGCTACCCGGCGGGCAGCAGCGGTCCGAAGGAAGCCGACGAAATGCTCGCGCGCGACGGCCGCGCGTGGCGCCCGCTATCGAACGACGACAACAGCCATCATGAATGAAAGGGGACACGTCTTGGTTAAAGGCAAATACGAAGCCGCCACCGGCGCGGAACGGATACTGGCGATCGATATCGGCGGCACCGGACTGAAGGCGGCCGTGATCGACGCGGACGGCGCGATGCAAAGCGAGCGTGTACGCGTGGCGACGCCGCATCCGTGCACGCCGGAGCAACTCGTCGATACGCTTGCCGCACTCGTGAAGCCGCTCGTCGACGCACATCATCCGTCGCTGATGTCGATCGGCTTTCCGGGCGTGGTGCGCGAGAACCGCGTGCTGACGGCACCGAATATCGGCGACGCCGGCTGGCGCGGCTTCGCGCTCGCTCAAGCGCTGGCGTCGCGCGTGGGGGGCTTGCCCGTGCGCATGATCAACGACGCCGAAATGCAAGGCTTCGCGGCGATCGAAGGGGAGGGCATCGAGTTCGTGCTGACGCTCGGCACGGGCGCGGGCACCGCGCTCTTTCGCGACGGCGAGCTGATGCCGCATCTCGAGCTTGCGCATCATCCCGTCAGCAAGGGCCGCACCTATGACGAGTACATCGGCAATGCGGCGCGCGAGAAGGCGGGCAACAAGCGCTGGAATCGCCGCGTCGAGAAAGTGATCGGCATCCTCGCTTCGCTCGTCAACTACGACAAGCTGTGGATCGGCGGCGGCAATGCGGAGCGCCTGACGTTCGAATTGCCGTCGAATGCCGCGATCGTATCGAACGCGGCGGGCATCGAAGGCGGCGCGAGGCTCTGGCATCCGAAATCGGTGCGCGAGACGCGGCAATTGCCGGAAGCGAACCAGAAGTCAGGCGTGTTCGGCTGAGGCGAACGCGGCTCACGGCGCGCGTGGAATAAACGGGCATGGCCGTTCGTTTCCTGCACGGCGGTCACGCACGCAGGACCGCGCATCGTTCGACGGAGCCGCTCAATGAAAACAACGCTTGCATTCGCCCGTCTGATATCCGTTTTGCTGTTTGCGGCGGCGGCATCCATCGGCGCGCCGCAGGCCTACGCTGCCGACGCCTTCGAGGTAAGCTCGCCCGGCACGCCCGACGGGGGCACGATCGATTCGAGCCACGCAGCCAGCGCGAACCATTGCGGCGGCGACAACCTGTCGCCTGCCGTGCAATGGCGCAACGCGCCCTCGGGCACGCGCAGCTTCGCCGTGACGCTGTTCGATCCCGACGGCGCCAAAGGCATCGGCGTGATTCACTGGGTGCTGTACGGGATACCCGCGTCGATCAACGCGATGGCGCACGGCGCATCGGCGCCCCCGGGCAGCACGAGCGGCATCAACCGCACGGGGCAGCCGGGCTACTACGGCCCGTGCCCGCCCATCGGCGACGTGCCGCATCACTTCGTGCTGCAGGTCTATGCGCTCGATCTCGCGCCCGACGCGCTGCCGGCCGGGCTCAATCACGACGCGTTTCTCGCGGCCATCAACGGCCATGCGCTGGCCGCGAGCAGCACTGTGCTGCGCTACGGGCGCTAGCGCAGCGAGGAGCGATCAGCGCGGCGCGTCGCCAAAGCGGTACTCGACGGTGGCATCGTCGAGCTGCTTCTTCAGTTCCGGGTCGAGTGCGAGGTCGACGGCTGCAAGCGAGTCGTTCAACTGATCGACGCGGCTCGCGCCAATAATCGCCGACGTAATGGTGGGATTCGCCAACACCCACGCGATCGCCGTTTTCGTCAGCGGCTCGCCCGTTTTTGCGTTGATGTCGCGCAACGTCTCGATGGTCTTGAACTCGCGCTCGTGCCAGTAGCGATCCGAGTACATCGCGCCCGCCTGGCCGACGGTTGCCGTGAAGCGTCCTTCCGAAGGCTTCGTGTCGTGCCGGTGCTTGCCCGTCAGCAGGCCGCCTGCGAGCGGGTTGTACGGAATCACGGCCAGGCCCTCTTCGTCGGCGAGGGGCAGCAGTTCGCGCTCGATCTGGCGGAACAGCAGGTTGTAGCGCGGCTGCCCGGACACGAAGCGCGCGACGCGCAACACGTCCGCGCGGCCCAGCATGCGTGCGAGCCGGTACGCGAGATAGTTCGACACGCCGATATAGCGCGCCTTGCCCGAGCGCACGATGGCATCGAGTGCTTCGAGCGTTTCGTCGAGCGGCGTGTCGCGGTCGTCGGAATGCAGCTGGTACAAGTCGACGTAATCGGTGTTCAGGCGGCGCAGCGAATCGTCGATGGCGTCGAGCAGATGCTTGCGCGACGCGCCCTGATTCCACGGATGCGGGCCGACCTTGCCGACTGCCTTGGTCGCGAGAATGAAACGCTCGCGCTTGCCTTTGAGCCAGCGCCCGATGATTTCTTCGGTGCGGCCCGCGAGATTCTCGCCGCCGCCAAGCGGATAGACGTCGGCTGTATCGATGAAATTCACACCGGCGTCCGTCGCCTTGTCGAGAATGGCGTGCGAGACGTCTTCCTCGGTTTGCAAGCCGAACGTCATCGTACCGAGACACAAACGCGAGACGGTAAGACCGGTGTTGCCGAATTTGCGGTATTGCATGATCGACTCCGCGATAACAGGACAATGAAGGGTTGAGTGGCCAACAAGAGACAGAGCATAGCGGCTCTCGTCCATTCGCGTGGCGGGGCTGCCGCAAAGCATTCATTGCGCTGACAGCGCGCGCCGATCGAAATAAACTTTGAGAACGGGCAAGGTCTAAACGGTTTTGTCGCCAGACGGAAATTCGACTGGGGGTTCATCTTCGATGAGCGCAGAACGAGACGACAGCGAGGCCGCGGTGATCCGCCTTGGGCGTTCGCGCGCATGGGCGGTCGCTGCGGGTGTGACGGCCATTGCGATGGGCGTGGCCGTCGCCTGCGTGATTGCCGTCAGGAGAAAAAAGGGCAACGCTCGCGTGCCCGAGCCGCTAAAGAGCGTCGATCTGGATCGCTATACGGGGCACTGGTTTGAGTTCGCGCGCTACGACAATCACTTCGAGCGCGGCCGCGATTTCGTCACGGCCGACTATGCAAAGCGCGAAGACGGCTCGATCAGCGTAATCAACACGGGCCGCGAAGGCGGCGAGGGTGGCGTGCGGCGCATCGCGCGCGGCAAGGCGCGCGTGGTGCCCGGCTCGAACAACGCGAAACTGAAGGTGTCGTTTTTCGGGCCGTTCTACGTTGGCGATTACTGGGTGCTCGATCATGCCGACGACTACGGCTGGTCAATCGTCGGCGAACCGGGAGGCACGTACCTCTGGATACTCACGCGCGAAGCGCAGCCCGCCGTCGAGTTGCAGCGCGCGTTGCTCCAGCGCGTGCATGCACTGGGCTACGACCTGTCGATGCTGCGCCGTACGCGGCACTGAATGCGGTTGGAAATTTTTCTATCGGCCTTTCCTTTTGCGAAGGCGTGACGCCGTGCGTTCCATCTCGCGACGTCGCGACCGCCGTTTGCGCGGTAACTCTTGCCTCTTCTCCAATCATTTGGCGCAATTCGTGCCGCAAGTCATGCCGCTTTTTCCGTCGGCACGGATTTCGCATCGTTGTCCGCATGGCTGCCCGCAGGGTCCGCGCAGACATCTGCGGCTTTCTCAACGGGAGTGTGACCTGCCCACGTAAAGAATCGAGTGAAGGAACCGTGGCCTGTCGCACCAGAACTGCGTCATATGTCATGGATACCAACCGAACTCTCACGACCATTCGAAGCGGCGCGCACCGCATCACCGATCATCGCGACGACATCTATTTCGCAGCGGTATCGACCACGCGCATGCCCATGATCGTCACCGATCCGCATCAGCCCGACAACCCGGTGATCTTTGCGAACCACGCGTTTTTGCGCATGACGGGCTATGAATTGCCCGAGATCATCGGCAGCAACTGCCGCTTTTTGCAGGGGCCGGAAACGGACCGCGCAACCATCGATGAAGTGCGCGCCGCTGTCGCCGACCGGCGCGAACTCGCGACGGAGATCCTCAACTATCGCAAGGACGGCTCGACGTTCTGGAACGCGCTGTTCATTTCACCCGTGTTCGACGAGCAGGGCAAACTCGTGTACTTCTTCGGCTCGCAGCTCGACGTGAGCCGCCGGCGCGATGCGGAGGACGCGCTGCATCAGGCGCAGAAAATGGAAGCGCTCGGACAGCTGACGGGCGGTATCGCGCACGACTTCAACAACCTGCTGCAGGTGATGGCGGGCTATGTGGACGTGCTGCAAATGGGGATCGACGGCACCGCGGGCAGCAGCGTGCAAGGCCCGGCGATGGCGCAGAGCCTCGATCGCATTCGCGGCGCGGTGGCCAAGGCGACGACGCTCACGCAGCAGTTGCTCGCGTTTGCGCGCAAGCAGAAGCTGGTCGGGCGCACCGTCAATCTGAACACGCTCGCGGACAGCATGGTCGAACTCGCGCGGCGTACGCTCGGCGAGAACATCTCGCTCAAAACCGAATACGAGGACGGGCTGGGCAACTGCCGCGTCGATTCGACCCAGCTGGAAGTGGCGCTGCTCAACGTGTTGCTCAATGCGCGCGACGCGCTCTCTGCCCAGCGCGACGGCATGGTGACCGTGCGCACGGAAACCGTCGATCTGGACCAGCAGGAGATGATCGGCTTCGCCGATCTGCGGCCCGGCCGCTACGTGACGATCGCCATTTCGGACAACGGCTGCGGCATACCGCCCGAGATCGTGGACCGGGTGATGGACCCGTTCTTCACGACGAAGGACGAGGGCAAGGGCACGGGTCTCGGGCTGTCGATGGTCTATGGCTTTGCCAAGCAGTCGGGCGGTGCGGTGAACCTGTACTCGGAGCCGGGCGTGGGGACGACGCTGCGCCTGTATTTCCCCGCCGTCGAAGGTCACGCGCAGCGTCGGCCGTCCGCGCCGAAGGCCATCGAAAAGGCAGGCAACGAAATGATCCTGATCGTCGACGACCGCATCGAAGTGGCGGAAGTCGCGCAGGCGATGCTCGAGCAGATCGGCTATCGCACGCACGTCGTGCTGAACACGAAAGAAGCGATGGACATCCTGCAGAACGGCGCGCGCGTGGATCTGCTGTTCACCGATCTCATCATGCCCGGCAACATGAACGGCGTGATGCTCGCGCGCGAGGCGAGACGGCTTCATCCGAAGATCAGGGTGCTGCTGACGACGGGCTATGCCGATGCCTCGCTCGAACGGACCGACGCGAGCGGCAGCGAGTTCGACATCATTCACAAGCCGTATCGGCGGGCGGAGCTGGCGCGCAAGGTGCGCATCGTGTTGAATGGGCCGACGGGTGTCGGCTAGCGTTCGGAGTTTCCGGTTTCGGGCGAAGCGCTCGGAACGCGCGAGCCGTCTTGCGGTGCGTGTTTCCTCGCGTTCCATCCGCCACGCCACCCGGATAAAATTCACATTCGATTCCGTTCAACCTCGGCGAATCGCTCCGCACGAACGCTTGCGGCGCATTCGCGTTTCAACCGGATCTCGAATGTTGCCACCTGCCACGCCTGATAACGAGCGCGAACGCATCGAGACGTTGCGTTCGCTTCACATACTGGACACGCCACCCGAAGAGCGGTTCGACCGCCTCACGCGACTCGCGCGACGCCTGTTCGGCGTGCCGATTGCGGCCGTCACGCTGGTCGACAGCCACCGTCAGTGGTTCAAGTCGCATCCGGGCCTCGACGCCTCGGAAACGCCCCGCGACGTG
>BBSL01000072.1 GCA_001319865.1 Burkholderia sp. E7m39
AGCGCGCTTGGCATCGGCGAGTTGCTCAATCAGGCCGACGGCGCGATGTACGCGAACAAACGCGCGCAACGCTAGCACTCGGGCGGTCGCGCAAACGTTTGTCGCCGCCGCCCGCATGGAGACTGCGCGCGACTGCGCGACTCGCGCGCTTCTGTTGGGCGCCTAGCGGTTTTCCTGCACCCAGCGTTCCTCGCGTTCCAGGCGCAGCAGCGCGTGTTCGAACATCGCTCGCGCACGGCCCGAGATATTAGCGAGGTAGACGTGCAGCAGCGCATCGGCGGGCGTGCGCGACGCGCAGCTGACGCTGTACTGCTCGAACGCGCTCAACTGCATGATGATGTTCGCCAGATGCTTCGGGCACTCGCACGCAATCGTCGTCGATGCATGCGCCATGGCCATCAGCGCTTCGTCGGAGTAGTGCCGTTGCGGCGCCGGTTCGCGCGTGTCGGGCTGCACGGCTGTATGGCCCGAGTCGCGCTGGATTTCCTTCATCATCTGCGCGATCGAGTTCGGGTCGAGCGGCTCGCGTATCGCGCGCACGCCCACGCGCTCCAGCAGACTCAGCGTGTTCGCCGCCGCGAACGCGTACACGACGACGATATTTTCCGCATGCGTCGCTGCGCTCAGCGCGAGCACGCGTTCGACATCGTCCGCATGCAGCGAAGGCAGATGAACGATGAGCACGTCGGCGGGCTGGTTCATGCGTTCGGAGAACGCGGCCGTCATGTTTTCGAACACCTTCGGCTCGTTCGCGAGCTCGGCCTGCATCGCGTGCAGATGCTGGCGCAGCGTGTGCGCGAGCGCGGTGCCGACGATGCGCAGCCGCAGGCCCGGGCGTCCTTCGCCAAGCGGCGAGACGGGCGTCTTGTCGACGTGCATGAAGGCGAGCCGTTCGAGCTCGCTGGTCTGCAGGGTCGCGATGGAGCCGATCGAATAGCCGCGATC
Organism: Burkholderia sp. E7m39; assembly: GCA_001319865.1. Lineage (GTDB taxonomy): Bacteria > Pseudomonadota > Gammaproteobacteria > Burkholderiales > Burkholderiaceae > Paraburkholderia > Paraburkholderia bengalensis. The sequence goes on from BBSL01000072.1 coordinate 946, forward strand.
CACAAGCCCTTTGATCATCGCCACGCGACGCACGTCGGCCTCGCTGTAGAGGCGATGTCCTGATTCCGTCGTGGGCGGCGCCACGACACCGTAGCGGCGCTCCCAGATCCGCAGCGTGCCGACGGGAAGATTGGCCATTCGCGCGACGGCGCCGATCCGATAACGCGGCACGACTTCTGGATCATCCACTGTGTTGTTCATGACTCGAAAACCCTTGAGAAGTCGATTCGAGTCTAACAAGCACGACAATGTTTTGAGGCGGATTTTTTTGCTCAAAGCGCGCGCGAAACCGCATGCATCAATGCTCTGCGGGTGAAACACCTTTTCCAGACAAGCATTTGCGGGTTCTTGCCCAGCTTCTGTCCCGCATCAGGAACTCGCGTATCGCAGCGATGTTGTTCCCGTTTTGTCCAGGATTGCTTGCCGCGCGCGATGACAGGAATCCTTCACGTTGAGTGCATCTATAGCGAACGCGTGTGTGTCGAGCCGCGCACGATCAGTTGCGGCGGCGACGTCACGCACATGCGCGGCGCTTTTTGCTGCGCAGCACGGGAGGGCCGCTCGATCAGCTCGCGCAGCAACGACACCGCGAGTTCGGCGGCTTCGACCGTCGGCACAGCGACCGTGGTGAGCGGCGGGCGCGATTGCTGTGCGAGCTGGATGTCGGTGATGCCGATGACGGACAGATCGTGCGGCACGTCGCGTCCGAGATCCGCGGCGGCATGGATCGTGCCGAGCGCGGGCAGGTCGTTGGTCGCGAAGATCGCCGTCATTTTCGCGTCGTGCTCGAGCAGGTTGCGTGCGGCGGTGTAGCCGCCCTCGATCGTGTCGGGTGCATGCCGCACGCTTTTCGCCTGGATTTTCAGGCCCGCTTCGCGCATCGCGTCGACGAAGCCTTCGTAGCGCGAAGCATGAATGCCCGACGGCTTGCTGCCGACGATTGCCCCGATGCGCGTATGCCCAAGTTCGATCAGATGCTCGGCAGCCAGCCGGCCCGCCCGTCGAAAGTCGACGGCGACGCACGGCAAGCCGGGCGGATCATCGGGCCTTTCCCACATGCACAGAACCACGGGCGCGCCGCGCGCCTGCGTTTTGTGCAGATCGTCGAAGTCGAGGTTGGCGTTCATCACGAGCACGCCTTCGGACAGCGTGCCCGCAATCTGTTCGAGGTAAGCGCGGCCCGCGTGCGGATCTTCGTTCGTGTTGCAGATGATGACGAAGTGGCCGCTCGTGCGCGCCGCGCGTTCGACGGCGAGCGCGAACTCGGGATAGAACGGGTTGGCGATGCTCGACACCATCAGTGCGATGGTGGGCGCGCGGCCTTCGGCGAGCGCGCGTGCCGCGAGATGCGGACGATAGTTGAGCGCTTCGACGGCTTCGAGCACGCGCTGACGCGTCTGTTCGCCCACGCGCCCGCGGTTGCGCAGCACGTTCGACACAGTGGCCGACGTGACGCCGGCGCGGCGCGCGACTTCGCTCAAGGTAGACATGTTTTTAGCAACACTTCTTCAATATGTGGGAGATGCGTTCATCATTTGCATTGGCCGCGAAGGCGGGGCACCATGCGCGAAACGACAGAACGATATCGGAGACAGCCTTAAGCGGCCTTCAACAGGCCGGCAAGGTTCATGAATCGAGCCAGCGATCGCCAAGCGATCGTTTTTTCGGCCGATCAGATTAAGCGCTTAATCTCCGCTTCGGGCTGATTAAATCACGGAGTCGAAGCGATGGCGAGCATTTCGTTGAAGGGCGTGCAAAAGGCGTATGGAGACAGCGCGCCCGTGATCCGCAACGTCGATCTCGAGATCGGCGAAAACGAATTTTGTGTATTCCTCGGGCCGTCCGGCTGCGGCAAATCCACGCTGCTGCGCATGATCGCGGGGCTAGAGGACGTCACGGACGGCGACCTGTCGATCGGCGGGCGCATCGTCAACGACGTGCCCGCGGCCGAGCGTGGTGTCGCGATGGTGTTCCAGAGCTATGCGCTCTTTCCGCACATGAGCGTGTACGAGAACATGGCCTTCGGCTTGAAGCTCGCGAAGAAGCCGAAGGCGGAGATCGACCGAAAGGTGAAGGAAGCGGCGCGCATCCTGCAACTCGAAGCGCTGCTCGATCGCAAGCCGCGTGCGCTGTCGGGCGGCCAGCGGCAGCGCGTCGCGATTGGCCGCGCGATTGTGCGCGAGCCGGGCGTGTTTCTGTTCGACGAGCCGCTGTCGAATCTCGATGCCACGCTGCGCGGCCAGACGCGTATCGAGATCGCGCGTCTGCACAAGCAGTTTGCGACCGCGAGCGTGGTCTACGTGACGCACGACCAGACGGAAGCAATGACGCTCGCCGACAAGATCGTGCTATTGCATTCCGGCAAGGACACCGAGCGCTACGGCAGCATCGCGCAGATCGGCGCGCCGCTTGAGTTGTATCACCGGCCCAGTAGCCGTTTCGTCGCGGGTTTCATCGGCTCACCGCGCATGAGTTTTCTGCCCGCAAGCGTGACAGCGATCGACGCGCAAGGCGTCGACGTCACGCTGCAGCGCACGAATGAAGTCGTGCGCGTGGAGGTGGACGGCAGCACGCTGCAAGGCGGTCAGCCCGTCACGCTCGGCGTGCGTCCCGAGCATCTCGAACTCGTCGCGAGCAATATGTCACAACGTGATGCAACGCTCACGCGCGCGGTGTCGCTGATCGAACATCTGGGCGAACACAGCTACGTGCATCTCGAACAACCGGGCGGCGACGTGCTGATTGCGAAAGTGCCCGGCAATGCGCGCATCGAGCAAGGGCAACGCGTGACCTTCGCCGCGCCTCCCAAAGCCTGCCATCTTTTCACCGACGACGGATTCGCCGTGAAGGCGCTTCATTCCGTCGAACACTACGCTTAAGGAATACGCATGCGCCTTGGAGTCTGTTACTACCCGGAGCACTGGCCGGAATCGATGTGGGAAGACGACGCGCGCCGCATGAAGGCGCTCGGCATCGAGCAGGTGCGGATCGCGGAGTTTGCATGGAGCCGCATGGAGCCGTCTCCGGGCGAATACGACTGGGGCTGGCTCGACCGCGCCGTCGATGTGCTCGGCAACGCGGGCCTGAAAGTGGTGATGTGCACGCCGACGGCCACGCCGCCGAAGTGGCTGATCGACCGGCATGCCGACATCCTGCCCGTCGGTGCAGATGGACGGCCGCGCGCGTTCGGCTCGCGGCGTCATTACGATTTCTCGTCGCCGTCGTATTTCGAAGCGTCGCGCAAGATCTGCACGGCTGTCGCCGAGCGTTATGGCAAGCATCCCGCCGTGGCGTACTGGCAGACGGATAACGAGTTCGGTTGCCACAACACGGTGGTCAGCTATTCGCCCGCTGCTGTCGCGCGGTTTCGCGTGTGGCTGAAGGAACGCTATCAGACCATCGATGCGTTGAACCGCGCATGGGGCACCGTGTTCTGGAGCATGGAATACCGCAGCTTCGACGAAATCGACGCGCCCATTGCGACGGTCACGGAAGCGCATCCTTCGCATCGCCTGGATTACCGCCGCTTCGCGTCCGATGAAGTCGCGCGCTATAACCGCATGCAGGTCGAGATCATCCGTGCGCATTCGCCGGGGCGGCCCGTGGCGCACAACTTCATGCAGCTCTTCACCGAGTTCGATCACTACAAGGTAGCGCGCGATCTCGACGTGGCGACGTGGGACAGCTATCCGCTCGGCGCGCTGGAAGAGCAGTGGTACGCGCCGGAGATCAAGGCGAAATTCCTGCGCACGGGGCATCCCGACTTCGCGTCGTTCAATCACGACGTGTATCGAGGCATGTCGAAGCTGCCGTTCTGGGTGATGGAGCAGCAGCCGGGGCCCGTGAACTGGGCGCACTGGAACCCTGCGCCGCTGCCGGGCATGGTGCGTTTGTGGAGCTGGGAAGCGTTTGCGCACGGCGCGGGCTGCGTGTCGTACTTCAGATGGCGTCAGGCGCCGTTCGCGCAGGAGCAGATGCACGCGGGTTTGAACACGCCCGACAATCGCCTCGATATCGGCGGCAGCGAAGCGGAGCAGGTCGCGCACGAGATCGCCGACGTGCTCGCGTCGAACCATGACGCGAACGCCGACGTGCGCAGCAAGATCGCGCTGATCTACGACTATGAAGCGAAGTGGCTGTTCGAAATCCATCCGCAAGGCGCGGATTTCCACTATCCGCGTTTTGCATTCGAGTATTACTCGGCGCTGCGTTCGCTCGGCTTCGACGTCGATGTGATTTCCGCCGATGCGCCGCTCGACGGCTACCGCATGATCGTCGTGCCGTCGCTGCCCGTCGTGCCCGGCGATTTTGCGGTGAGGCTCGCGGCGTCGGGCGCGCAGATCGTCCTCGGTCCGCGCACGGGCTCGAAGACGCCTGACTTGCAGATTCCCGCCAACCTGCCGCCGGGCGCATTGACGTCGCTGTTGCCGATCCGCGTGTGGCGCGTCGAATCGATGCGGCCCAACGTGACGGAGCCTGTGTTCATCAACGGCACGGGCGACGCGCAGCGCGAAGGCTGTGCGCGTCACTGGCGCGATCTGATCGATGCCGCCGACGAGCGCAGCTTCGGCGTGCGCGCGCGTTTTGCCGATGGTCATCCTGCGTACGTGCAGCACGGCTCGGTGCATTACTTCGCGAGCCTGTTCGACGATGGCCTCACGGCCTCGCTGTTCGCGCGTATCGCGACGGAAGCGGGGCTCACGCCGACACCGCTTGGCGACAGCGTGCGCGTGAGCCGGCGCGGCAAGCTGACGTACGTTTTCAACTACGCGAACAGCAAGCATGTGATCGAAGGTGTCGATGCGGCGCGCTTCGTGATCGGCACGCGTGAAGTCGGGCCGCAAGGCGTCGCCGCATATCGGACGGAGTAAGGACGGAGTAACGCAGTTATCAGTCAATCAGGAAGTGATCCGGCAAGAACCACGCAAGACAAGGACAGGAGACAAAGAATGACAGCAAAGCACTTCAACGCGCGCAAGGTGATGGCCACGATGACGTTGGCCGTTGCGGCCGCCGTGTCATCGTTCGGCTTCATGCAGACGGCCGACGCGGGCACGCTCACGATGAACATCGCGTTCAAGGGCGCAAGCCAGCGCGCCGTGTGGCAATCGGTGCTCGACGACTTCAAGAAGGCGCATCCGGATATCGACGTGAAAGCGTCGTTCATCGATGAAGAAGCGTACAAGGTGCAATTGCCCGGCTGGCTCTCGACGGTGCCGCCCGACGTGCTCAACTGGCACAACGGCGAGCGCATGGCGTACTACGCGCGGCGCGGTCTGTTCGAAGACCTGAGCGGCGACTGGAAGAAGAACAACTGGGACAGCATGTACGCCTCGACGAAAGAATCGTCGACTTACAACGGCAAGCAGTACGCGGCGCCGACCGTGTATTACTCGTGGGGCCTGTTCTATCGCAAGGATCTGTTCCAGAAGGCGGGCATCACATCGGAGCCGAAAACGTGGGATCAGCTGATGGACGCGTGCAAGAAGCTGAAGGCCGCAGGCATCACGCCGTTTGCCGTGGGCGGACGCGATGCATGGACGCTCGCAGGCTGGTTCGACTATCTCGACCTGCGCATCAACGGCAACGCGTTTCACCAGAAGCTGATGGCAGGCGACGTGCCGTACACCGATCCGCGCGTGAAGAAGGTCTACACGACGTGGAAGCAGTTGCTCGACGATCATGACTTCATCGACAACTCGCTGTCGTACGATCTGGACGCCGCGCAGCCGTTCCTGTTCCAGGGCAAGGCCGCGATGATGCTGATGGGCACGTTCATCACGGGCGGTTTCCCGCCGAACGTGAAGCCGAACATGAGCTACTTCCAGTTCCCGATCATCGATCCGAACGTGCCGACGGCGGAAGACGGTCCCGTCGAATCGCTGCACATTCCCGCCAAGGCAAAGAACAAGGCCGATGCGCACACGTTCCTCGCGTTTGTCGAAACGCCGGAGCAGGGCGCGAAGCTCGCGACGGGTCTGGGTTCGTTGTCGGCGAACAGCAAGTCGCCGGAACCTGAAGATCCCATTTCGAGAATCGGCTTCCAGATTCTGTCGAATACGAAGGGCGGCATCGCGCAGTTCTACGATCGCGATATGACGAAGGAAATGGCCGACGAAGGCATGAAGGGCATGCAGCAGTTCGTCGCCGATCCGACCAAGCTCGACGCGATCCTCGCGCAGCTCGAACAGACGCGCAAACGCATCTACAAGAAGTAACGATGTGAGCGCCGGACCGCGCCTGTTTCAGGTTCGGCGCGCAGCAAGCTCAGGAGATTGGTCGTGTCGCATTCCGTCACCCGTCAGGACATCAACGGTACGCCGCCTGCGCCGCAGTCGGCGCCTAAGCCCGCGCCGCATGCCGCGCGCAGCAAACGCGGACCTTCGCCTGCCGCGCGGCGCCAGCGCCGGGCCGCGTGGCTCTTTCTCGCGCCCGCCTGCATCATGGTCGCGATCTATGTGGTCTGGCCGATCCTGTCGTCGATCTGGCTCAGCTTCTACAACTGGGACGGCATGACCGACAAGGCGTTCGTCGGTCTAGCGAACTACATCGAGCTGTTCCAGGCGCCGACGTTCTACACGGCGCTGAAGAACAACCTGATCTGGCTCGTGCTGTTCCTGCTCGCGCCGCCGATGGGCCTCGCCGTCGCGCTGTATCTGAATCAGGCGGTAGGCGGCATGCGCGTGGTGAAGTCGCTGTTCTTCGCGCCGTTCGTGCTGTCGGGCGTGGTGGTGGGGCTCATCTTCTCGTGGTTCTACGATCCGACCTTCGGCCTGCTGGCGCTGATTCTCGGCCACGGCGTGCCCGTGCTCGGCGATGCGCACTACGCGACCTTCGGCATCATCTTCGCCGCGCTGTGGCCGCAAACCGCCTACTGCATGATTCTCTATCTGACGGGTCTCACCACGCTCAACAGCGAACAGCTCGAAGCCGCGCGCATGGAAGGCGCGAAGGGCTGGTCGATGCTGTGGCACGTCGTGCTGCCTCAACTGCGGCCCGTCACGTTCATGGCTGTGGTCGTGACCGTGATCGGCGCGCTGCGCAGCTTCGATCTGATCTCGGTGATGACGGGCGGCGGGCCGTTCGAAAGCTCGACCGTGCTCGCGTATTACATGTACGACCAGGCGATCAAGTACTACCGCATCGGCTATTCGGCGTCGATTGCCGTGGTGCTGTTCGCGATCATGCTCGTGTACATCGTCTATCACCTGCGCCGCATGCTGCGCAGCGAACAGTAAGGAGCGGGCCATGTATCCGATGCCCATCGTCAAATGGAAGCCGCTCAACCGGCGCCTTTATAAACTCACGCTGCCCATCGCGCTGCTGATCTGGCTGCTGCCGATGATCGCGGTGCTCGTCACGTCCGTGCGCTCGACGGAAGAACTGGCCGAAGGCAACTACTGGGGCTGGCCCAAGCACATCGCGTTCATCGACAACTACCGCGAAGCGCTCACCACATCGCCGATGCTGCATTACTTCTGGAACAGCGTGCTGATCACGGTGCCGTCCGTGATCGGCTCGATTGCGCTCGCGGCGATGGCGGGCTTCGCGCTCGCGATCTACAAGTTTCGCGGCAACACGGCGCTATTCGCGACCTTCGTCGCGGGCAATTTCGTGCCGATCCAGATCCTGATGATCCCCGTGCGCGACCTGTCGCTGCAACTTGGCATCTTCAACACGCTGAGCGCGCTGATTCTCTTTCACGTGTCGTTTCAGACGGGTTTCTGCGCGCTCTTTCTGCGCAACTTCATCAAGCAGTTGCCGTTCGAACTGGTTGAAGCGGCGCGTATCGAAGGCGCCGGCGAGTGGACCGTGTTCTTTCGCATCGTGTTGCCGCTGATCCGCCCCGCGCTGGCCGCGCTTGCCATTCTCGTGTTCACGTTCGTCTGGAACGATTACTTCTGGGCGCTGTGTCTCACGCAGGGCGACGACGCGGCGCCCATCACCGTGGGCGTCGCGGCGCTCAAGGGGCAATGGACGACCGCGTGGAATCTCGTTTCGGCGGGCTCGATTCTCGCGGCGTTGCCATCGGTGGCCATGTTCTTCGCGATGCAGAAGCACTTTGTCGCGGGGCTTACGTTCGGCGCGACGAAGGGCTGAAGCAGTTTTGCTGCACGCTTTACGGTTGTCTCCTCGTAGAAGGTTGCCCGCGCAAGCGGGCTTTTTTCTTTGCGCCGATCAAGGAGGCAGTGCGCTTTCGAGTGTGCCATCGAGTGCGCTATTGCCCGGCTGGCACGGCGCTGCGCACGCCGGCGAGAGGCGAGCCATAGCCGCCCGATTGCGCATTGTTCGGCGTGCCGTTGGCGAGTTGCGCGCGCGGATCGACGGGATTCAGATTGAGTTCGCCCGCCTGCTGGTTGCCGTGCGTCTTGTATTCGCTGCCGAGCGGCGCGTTCGGCATCAGCCGTGTGCTGTTCATCGGCGCATTCATGTCGTCGTAGACGGAAAGGCCTTGTGCCTGCGATGAAACCGCGCCAAACGACAGCGCAGCCGCTGCGGCGAGTTGAAGAGAAACGAGAGTCTTGCGCACGATGCACTCCTTGATCGAAGAAGGGCGCCTGTGCCACATCGAGCCGACGTGCGTGCGCCCGCAGTCCGCTTTAACTATTGGCTATCGTGTGCGGGAGTTCAAGGCGCGGGCAGAAGGATCGATCGCGGCGAACGTGCCGCGTCGCGCTTTTGTTTCACTTCGCGCGCGCAGCAGCGGGCTGAACGCCGCACGCGCCGCAACGATCATGCGCACGCGCTTCGATGCAGCGGGCGCGCCGGGCGCTCAGGACTTCTCGCCCGCGATCTCGCCCGCCGCGCGCCGCGCGGCGCGCAGAATTTCGTTTGCCAGTTCGGGCTGAGCCTTCAGGACGGCCCGCGATGTCGCTATCGCGCCGATCAGCGCCGATGCAATGGCGACGGCCTTTTGGCGGTGATCGCCCTTCACCTTGTGAGCGGCGAGGTGCTTCTCGAACACCGCGGCCATCAGTTCGAACCCTTCGCTGTAGCGCGCGCTGATCGTCTCGTCCTGACGGCCCACTTCGCTCGCCGACGCGGCCATCGCGCAACCGTTGGCCACGTCGTCGCGTTTTTCCTCCGACAAATAGCTGTCGAGCAGTTCGCTCAGGCTCGGCAGATGGCCGTCGTGCGGCGTCGTCATGCGTTCGTGGCTGATCTGCAGTCCGTGCGCGAGCGCTTCCGCCGCGAGCGCTTCCTTCGACGGGAAATGCGCGTACAGCGCGCCGTGCGTGAGTCCTGCCGCCTTGCCGATCTCGGCCACGCCGACGCCGTCGATGCCGCGTTCCCGGAACAGGCGCGCGGCCGTCTCGACAAGAGCAATGCGGTTTTGCGCCGCCTTTTCCTTGCTGACTTTCATCGCTGATCCACCTTTCGCAAAAAAGCGATGTCAAAAACCGCTTGACACGTATTGATTGCGCTCACTATCATTAATTTAAGATTGCAGTTGCAATTATAAAGCGGCTGCCGGCGGATGTCCGCCTCAAACCCCTCAATTTTTTTCGGAGAGATAGTCATGTCATTTGCAAACAAGACGGCGCTGGTCACGGGCGGCAACGGCGGCATCGGTTTCGCGGCGGCGCGCCTCTTGATCGCGCAGGGCGCGCGCGTGGCGATCACGGGCCGCGACCAGAAAAAGCTCGATGAAGCCGTGGCCGAACTCGGCCCGAACGCGCTCGCGATCCGCGCGGACCTCAATGAGCAGGCCGGTATCGACGAAGTGATGAAGGTCGTCGCCGACAAATTCGGCAAGCTCGACGTGCTGTTCGCGAACGCGGGCGTGAGCGGTGCGACGCCCGTCGGCGGCACGACGATCGAAAAATTCGAATCGATCATGCGCACCAACGTCACGGCTGTGTTCCTGACCGTGCAGGCAGCCGTGCCGCTGATGGGCGAAGGCGGCGCGATCGTGCTCAACGGCTCGGTAATGCGCCAGCTGGGCGCGCCGGGCTCGTCGGCTTATTCGGCGTCGAAGGCGGCGATTTCCGGCATGGCGCGCGTGCTGGCGTCGGAGTTGGTGACGCGCGGCATTCGCGTGAACACGGTGATTCCCGGCGGCACGCGCACCTCGATCTGGACGCGCGGCGACCGCCAGGGCGCCTCTCTCGACGCCACGGAAACGGCGCTCAAGCCTATGATCCCGATGGACCGCTTTGCCGAAGCCGAAGAAGTCGCGCAGGCAGCCGTGTTCCTCGCATCGGACGCGGCGTCGGGCATGACGGCGGCGGAGATCGTCGTCGACGGCGGCAACACGGGCGCGCCGATGGGGGCGCCGGCTTTCCGGCGCTAAGCGAGGGCGCGGTTATCCGTAAGGCTCGGTAGAGCACGTGCCAAAACATAAAGGGCGATCCGCAGCCATGCGGCTGCCATCGCCCTTTTCGTCGAGATGCGCGTGACGAGCTTGCGCGTGACCTGTCAGGCCATGCCCGCCACGATCGCCGCGACGATCGAGCCGAGCACCAGCATGGCGCCGATCGTTCTGCGCCTGTTCATCTGCGTCCACAGCAGCACGCCCGTCAGCGACAGCAGGATCACGCCGCCGGCGAACGTGTCTATCAGCAGCACCCAGCCGACGCTCAGGCCCACGCCTTTGTGCAGATTCGTGAGCGTGGCGAGGAAGGTGTTGGCGCTGCGTTTGA
>BBSL01000073.1 GCA_001319865.1 Burkholderia sp. E7m39
GCCCCGCACAGGGGCAACGCCCGCGCCGCGAAGGCACCATCGCGGATGCCCGCGCAAAGGGCAAACACACACCCACAAGACCCGCGCCGCAAAGGCGCCACTCCGAATGCCCAGTGAAAACCCTGGCAAAACCAACCCAAACCAACCCCAAAACCCAGCCCCCATTCTAGACGCCGCCAGTCAACAAAAACCACCGCCATAAAGAATCACCACGACGGCTGGCGGATTTCGCAATTGCCGCGCACCTTCGCAAGCGGCAGCATGGCGTCACATCAGGCAAAGGTCGATGCACTGATATCCAATGACAGGAGACGCGCATGTCGTACTTTGAACATTTGCCCACTGTGCGCTACGAAGGCCCGCAGACGGATAACCCGTTCGCTTATCGTCACTACGACAAGGACAAACTGGTGCTCGGCAAGCGGATGGAAGATCATCTGCGCCTCGCGGTGTGCTACTGGCACACGTTCGTCTGGCCGGGCGCGGACATGTTCGGGCCGGGCACGTTCGAGCGGCCCTGGCACCGCTCGGGCGATCCACTCGAAAAGGCGCACGCGAAAGCGGATCACGCATTCGAACTGTTCTCGAAGCTCGGCACGCCGTTCTACACGTTCCACGACACCGACGTCGCGCCCGAAGGCGACAGCATCAAAAGCTATGTCAACAACGTCAAGGCAATGACGGACGTGCTCGCGCGCAAGCAGCAGGAAACAGGCGTCAGGCTGCTGTGGGGCACGGCCAATCTGTTCTCGAATCCGCGCTATGCGGCGGGTGCGGCCACCAATCCGAATCCTGATGTATTCGCTTTCGCCGCGACACAGGTCCAGCAGGCGCTCGAAGCAACGCAGCGGCTGGGCGGCGAGAACTACGTACTGTGGGGCGGACGCGAAGGCTACGAAACCCTGCTCAATACCGATCTCAAGCGCGAGCGCGAGCAGCTTGGCCGCTTCATGAGCATGGTCGTCGAGCACAAGCACAAGATCGGCTTCAATGGCACGCTGCTGATCGAACCGAAACCGCAGGAGCCGACCAAGCATCAGTACGACTACGATGTCGCGACCGTGCACGGCTTCCTGACGCAATTCGACCTGCAGGACGACATTCGCGTGAACATCGAGGCGAATCACGCGACGCTTGCCGGCCATTCGTTTCATCATGAAATCGCCAATGCGTTCGCGCTCGGCATCTTCGGCAGCGTCGACGCGAATCGCGGCGATCCGCAAAACGGCTGGGATACGGATCAGTTCCCAAATAGTGTCGAAGAACTGACGCTCGCGTTCTACGAAATCTTGCGTCATGGCGGCTTCACGACGGGCGGCATGAACTTCGACGCGAAAGTGCGCCGGCAGAGCATCGATGCCGAAGACCTTCTGCATGGCCACATCGGTGCCATCGACGTGATTGCCGTCGCGTTGGAGCGCGCCGCGCATCTCATCGAGCACGACCTGCTCGGCGCATTCAGGCAGCAACGCTATGCGGGCTGGGACACGGACTTCGGACGCAAGGTGCTCGCAGGCGGCTTTACGCTCGAGTCGCTGGCAAGCGATGCATTGCAGCGGAACATTGCGCCGAAGCATGTGAGCGGTCAGCAGGAGCGGCTCGAGAACGTCGTCAATCAGGCCATCTACTCAGCCCTGAAATGACAGCGCGTTGAGCCTTTTACACGGCTCGAAAAGAAAACGTTGGCAGCGCCGGTCGATGTCGCAATTGCTCCACCGGCGCGCACGGCACACGCTGTCGTGCGATCAGAAATGGAGCAGCTTTTCAACCGACGCCCGCGAGCACGTATTCGCGGCGCACCCTGAGGTTAAGACGGCGGTTCGATTCTCTCGCATTCGAAACTGCACGCAACCCTGACTGGAGTGAGACATGAAATCTGCAATGCGTCGTTCCGTATTGAGCACCCTTGTCTGCACCGCGATGGCGGCGGGTCTGACGATGCTCGCGCCGCTCGCGCACGCGAGCAAGGACAAGCCTGAAATCGGCTTCTGTATCGACGATCTGCGCGTCGAGCGTTGGTCGCGCGACCGCGATTATTTCGTGGCGGCAGCAACCAAGCTCGGGGCAAAAGTCTCCGTGCAATCCGCCGACGCGAGCGAAGCGCGGCAGATTTCGCAGATCGAGAACCTGATCTCGCGCGGCGTCGATGTGATCGTGATCGTGCCGTTCAACTCGAAGACGCTCGGCAACGTGGTGGCCGAAGCGCACAAGGCGGGCATCAAGGTCGTCTCGTATGACCGGCTGATTCTCGATGCCGACGTCGACGCCTATATCTCGTTCGACAACGAGAAGGTCGGCGAGATGCAGGCGCAAGGCGTCTTCAATGCGCAGCCGAAGGGCAATTACTTCCTGCTCGGCGGCGCGCCCACCGACAACAACGCGAAGATGCTGCGCGAAGGGCAGATGAAAGTGCTCAAGCCCGCTATCGATCGCGGCGACGTGAAGATCGTCGGCCAGCAGTGGGTGCCCGAGTGGAGCGCGGCGACGGCGCTGCGCATCACGGAAGATGCGCTGACCGCGAACAACAACAAGATCGATGCGATCGTCGCGTCGAACGACGGCACGGCGGGCGGCGCGATCCAGGCGCTGGCTGCGCAGAAGATGGCGGGCAAGGTGCCCGTGTCCGGGCAGGACGCGGACCTTGCAGCCGTCAAGCGCGTGATCGCGGGCACGCAGACCATGACGGTCTACAAGCCGCTCAAGCTGATCGCAGGCGAAGCGGCCAAGCTCGCCGTCGATCTCGCGAAGGGCGACAAGCCCGCGTTCAACGCGAAGTACGACAACGGCAAGAAGCAGGTCGACACCGTGTTGCTGCAACCGACGCTGCTCACCAAGAGCAATGTCGATGTCGTCATCAAGGACGGCTTCTATACGCAGGCGCAACTGGCTGGCAACTGATAGCGGGCACGGGCGCTTCTTCGTCTTCGTGACAGGACGCGCCCGCGCATCTTTCATCCATCCAGGACATTACGCATGGCACAAGCGCTTCTGGAGATGCGCGGCATCGCCAAATCGTTTGCCGGAGTGAAGGCGCTCGACGGCATCGATCTCGTCGTCGCGCCCGGCGAATGCGTCGGACTGTGCGGCGAAAACGGCGCAGGCAAGTCGACGCTGATGAAGATCGTCTCCGGCGTCTATCCGCACGGCGAGTGGTCGGGCCAAATCCTGTGGGACGGCAAGCCGCTCGTCGCGCAGAACGTGCGCGACACGGAGCATGCGGGCATCGTCATCATTCATCAGGAACTGATGCTGGTGCCGCAACTGTCGGTGGCCGAGAACATCTTTCTCGGCAACGAGATCACGCTGCCCGGCGGCCGGATGAATTACGCGGCCATGTATCAGCGCGCCGACGCACTGCTGCGCGAACTGAACATCACGGGCATCAACGTCGCGCAGCCGGTGATGAACTATGGCGGCGGACATCAGCAACTGATCGAGATCGCCAAGGCACTCAACAAGCAGGCAAGGCTGCTGATTCTCGACGAGCCTTCTTCGTCGCTGACGGCGGCGGAAACGAAGATTCTGCTCGACATCGTGCGCGATCTGAAAAAGCGCGGTGTTGCGTGCGTGTACATCTCGCACAAGCTCGACGAGGTCGAGGCCGTCTGCGACACGATCACCGTGATCCGCGACGGCAAGCACGTCGGCACGCAGCCGATGAAGCAGCTCACCACCGACGGCATCATCGCGATGATGGTCGGACGCGAGATCACGAATCTCTTTCCGCGCGAGCCGCACGACATCGGGGATGTGATTTTCGAAGCGCGCAATGTGACATGCCATGACGTGACCAATACGAGCCGCAAGCGCGTCGACGATGTGTCGTTTGCGCTGCGCAAAGGCGAAATACTCGGCGTGGCGGGGCTGGTCGGCGCGGGACGCACGGAACTGATGCAGGCGATCTTCGGCGCGTATCCCGGCGTGAGCCACGCCGATGTGTGGATGCACGGTCGGCACCTGAAAATCCGCTCGCCGTCGGATGCGATCGCGGCCGGTATCGCGATGGTGCCCGAGGACCGCAAGCGTCACGGCATCGTGCCGCAACTGGGCGTCGGCCACAACATCACGCTCGCGGTGCTGCAGCGCTTTGCGAAAGGCGGGCGTATCGATACGGCGTCCGAGCTCGACACGATCAACGCGGAGATGAAGCGCCTGTCCGTGCGCGCCGCATCGCCGATGCTGTCGATCGCGAGTCTGTCCGGCGGCAACCAGCAGAAAGCGGTGCTCACGCGCATGCTGCTCACCGATCCTTCCGTGCTGATCCTCGACGAGCCGACGCGCGGCGTCGATGTCGGCGCCAAGTTCGAAATCTACAAGCTGATGTTCGCGCTCGCGAAGCGCGGCGTGTCGATCATCATGGTGTCGTCGGAATTGCCGGAAGTGCTCGGCGTGAGCGACCGCGTGCTCGTGATCGGCGAAGGCGAGCTGCGCGGCGATTTCGTCAACGACGGTCTCACGCAGGAACACATCCTCGCGGCCGCGATCGGTTCGAACGCGCAGGGCGCGGACAGCAAAGGCAACGACCCCACTCAACTGGCGAGCGTCGCATGACTCCTGATCTCACATCTTCCGAAAGCCACGCAAAACACGGCGCGTCGCTCGCGTCGGGGCAACGCATCAAGCTGCTGTTCGCGCGCTACAAGCTGCTGGCGCTGCTGCTCGCCGTGGCCGTCATCTGGGTGTTCTTTTCGTTTCTCACAGAAGGCGCGTTCGTCACGCCGCGCAATCTGTCGAATCTGCTGCGGCAGATGTCGATCACAGGGATGCTCGCGTGCGGGATGGTGTTCGTCATCATCTCGGGCGAAATCGATTTGTCCGTCGGTTCGCTGCTCGGCCTGCTGGGCGGCGTCGCCGCGATACTCGACGTCACGTATCACTGGCCGCTCGCGGCGACGCTGCCTGTCGTGATGCTGCTGGGCGTCGCTGTCGGGCTGTTCAACGGCTGGTGGTCGACGTATCTGCGCGTGCCGTCGTTCATCGTCGGACTGGGCGGGATGCTGGCATATCGCGGCGTACTGCTCGGCGTCACGGGGGGATCGACGATCGCGCCCGTCTCCGACAATTTCGTGTTCATCGGTCAGGGCTACTTGCCGCGCATTGCGGGCGACACGCTCGCGCTCGTGCTGTTCGTGCTGCTCGCCGCGCTCACGGTGCGGCAGCGGCAAAAGCGCCAGCACTACAAGCTGAGCGTCGTGCCGCTGTGGCAGGACGTCGTTAAGATCGTCGCGGCTGGGTTGATCCTGCTCGCGTTCGTCGCGACGCTCAACCGCTATGGTGGCATTCCCGTGCCGGTTCTGCTGTTGCTCGCGCTGCTGGGCATCTTCACGTACATCGCGACGCAAACGGTATTCGGACGGCGCATTTATGCCGTCGGCTCGAATCTCGAAGCGACGCGGCTGTCGGGCGTCAACACGAACCGCGTGAAGCTCGCGATCTTCGCGCTGATGGGGCTGATGTGCGCGTTCGGCGGGCTGATCAACACGGCGCGGCTCGCGGCGGGTTCGCCTTCGGCGGGATCGATGGGCGAACTCGATGCGATCGCGGCGTGCTTCATCGGCGGCACGTCGATGCGCGGCGGCTCGGGCACCGTCTATGGCGCGCTGATCGGCGCGCTCGTGATGGCGAGCCTCGACAACGGCATGTCGATGCTCGATGTCGACTCGTACTGGCAGATGATCGTGAAGGGCGGCATTCTCGTGCTCGCCGTATGGATCGACGTGATCTCGGGGTCCGAGCGGCGCTAGCGAATGGCGCACAGAGCAGACGCACGGCCGTGGTGCGCTGCACCACGGTATGGCATCCGCGCGCTTCGTTGAGGCGCGTGACAGCGCCCGGACCAGGGCGCTTTTTATTGGCGCGGCGATGCGGCCCGCTGTCATCCACCGAAGAACACAAGTGCACCGCAAGCGCCCGCCCGGCGTGCGATTGCGCGTGACAGTCGCTCGCTCCGAGCCTTCATTTCCCGCCCTTGGCGCGGCCAAAGACTAGCCGATGGCATAGCTATTGCGTTATCCGCCGCGAGGCCAACGGCGGCTTCAACGAATTCAGGTTTTTCACAGTCGCCCGTATATCGCGGGCGGACTCATGGGGCAACGGCGTCCCGAAGTGCAACGTGCGAGAAGTGCTCGATCCGTTCGATCGAGCGACGCGCGTGCGCTTCGGGGCGCTTTTTTTTGCGCAAGCGATGAACGAGCAGATCACCACGCAACGCCTTGAGGTGTCGGCCCAGACGATCGGAGAGCTGATCAACCTGTCGGGCCGTCAACGGATGCTGTCGCAGCGCATCGTATTGCACGTGCTGCTCGCGTCGCGCGGACACAGCGAGGCACTGGCCGTCGCGCGCGAATGTCTCGCGATGTTCGCGTCGACGCACGCGGTGCTCGTGAAGGGCAACGACCATCTGCCCGGCGTGTTTTCGGATGCGCTGCAGCAGCTCTATTACGGCGCGCGCAAGGCGGACGAGCGCGTGAGGCACTTCATCGCGCTGACGGACGAGACGGCCGCGCAGGTCGAAACGAACGGCGATGCCGCGGGAACGCACGTCGATGCACTCGTCGCGCAGGCCACGCCGCTGCTCGAACTGCTGCAGGACATCACGCTTGCGTATCAGAACGAGATGCGCGGCATCGAGGCGGCCGCGCAGCGCCGTCAGGCCGCTATCGCCGAGCAACTGTCGAGCATTTCGATGCAGGCGAACATCGTCGCGCTGAACGCGCGCATATCGGCGGCGCGCGCGGGTTCGTATGGCCGCGAGTTCGCCGTCATCACGACGGTGCTCGCCGACATCATCAAGGAGATGGACACGCTCATTTATAGCGTCGTCGATAAAGCGAGCCATGAAGCATCGTCGCAACGCGGAATGCGACGCGACGTATCGCAGGGCGCTTCGCAAATCCCGGTGCGTAGCCGATATGACGCGCACAGCGCCGTAACTGTGCATCTCTAGTTATTTGCACGACTCACGCGCCGACCCGCTTTCGTTCTTTGCTGCTGTTTGCTTTTACTGATTTGTCGTCTTGTGCTTTGGTTTTTTTCCATGAGAGAGACCCTTGACGTCCCCTACCTGAAGGAAGGGGTTCCCACTTCATAGAATGCAACCCACCATCATCTCAAAGAGACATGGGACTTACGCTTTCTCCATGGGCCGACACCGCCAGTCCGGCGGCCAAAACGTTACGGGCGGCGTTGACGTCGCGATCGTGGGCTGTTCCGCATTCTGGGCACGTCCATTCGCGGATCTTCAGCGGCATCTTTGCGGCGGTATGCCCGCACACATTGCATCGAGTGCTAGATGGATACCAGCGGTTGATGCCGATCAGCTTTCGTCCATACCACTGCGCTTTGTACTCTAGTTGCCGTGCGAACTCGGACCAGCCCGCATCGCTGATCGACTTCGAGAGGAAACGGTTTTTTTGCATGTTCTTGACGGACAGGCTTTCGATGGCGATCACTTGGTTTTCGTTTATCAGCCTAGTCGAAAGTTTATGCAGGAAGTCCCTGCGTGAGTTCGCCATCTTGGCATGCAAGCGTGCGACCTTGAGCTTGGCCTTTCTGCGATTAGCTGAGCCCATTTGCTTCTTTGCAAGGCACCGCGACAACTTTGCGAGCTTCACCTCGTTATTGCGGAACACTTTCGGTGCGGAAATCTTTTCACCAGTCGAAAGAACGGCGAAATGGGTAAGCCCTAGGTCGACGCCGACCTCCCCAGCGACGATCGGACGTTTGCTCACCACGTCGTCGCAAAGCATTGAGACGTGGTATCGAGCCGCCGTGTCCTTCGACACTGTGACCGTCGTTACCTTCGCGCCCTTGGGGATTGTGCGCGACCAGCGGATCGCGAGCGGCTTATCCATCTTGGCCAACTTGAGCGTCGCGCCGTCCCACTTGAAAGCGCTTGTGGTGTATTCGACCGACTGTCGGCCATCCTTGCGCCTGAAACTCGGGTACTTCGCACGCCCTGCGAAAAAGTTGGCGAACGCTGTCTGCAGATGCCTGAGTGCTTGCTGCACCGGTACCGAGCTCACTTCGTTCAGCCAGGAGTGCCCCTCAGTCTTCTTGAGCTTCGTCAATGCCGCGGAGGTGTCGTGATAACCCATACGTTGCTGCCGCTCATACCACGCATCCGTGCGTT
Organism: Burkholderia sp. E7m39; assembly: GCA_001319865.1. Classification (GTDB taxonomy): domain Bacteria; phylum Pseudomonadota; class Gammaproteobacteria; order Burkholderiales; family Burkholderiaceae; genus Paraburkholderia; species Paraburkholderia bengalensis. Next base: position 8,132 of record BBSL01000073.1, read on the forward strand.
GCCGAAGCATGTGGTTGTACACGAAGCGCGTGCATCCGAACGTCCGAGCAAGAATCGCTTCCTGCTCTGGCGTCGGATAGAACCGGAATCGGTATGCACGTTTAACGTTCATGCCTCACACAATACCATCGATCCGTGTGAGGCAATCGACTGGAGTACGGAGGCAACTCCAAGACCGTCTCCTCCCTCCCCAGCCTGAAGGCCGAAAGTTTCTCGGAGAATCTGATGAAAAACCTGCTGAATTCGCTTGCAAGCGGTAACTGGCGCGCGCTGCTCGCGTGCTTCCTTTACTTCGATACCGGCTTCACCGTGTGGGTCATGTTCGGGCCGCTCGCCCCGTTCATCAACAAGAGCATCGCGATGTCGCCCGCGGAATTGGGCTTCCTCGTCGCCGTTCCCGTGCTCGGCGCGGCGATCCTGCGCGTGACGCTCGGCAATCTCTATCAGGCGTGCGACGGGCGGCGCGTCGCGCTGATGGGCGTCGCGCTGTCGGCGATTCCTTCCGTCGTGCTGCTGCTGATGCCCGGCGCGCCGTCGTACACGCTGTTGCTGATCCTCGGCGTGTTTCTCGGCGTTGGCGGTGCGAGCTTCGCCGTCGCGCTGCCGATGGCGGGCAGCAACTATCCGCCGAAGGTGCAGGGCCTCGTGCTGGGACTCGCCGCTGCGGGCAACATCGGTGCGGTGCTGGACGGCTTCATGTTCCCTGCGCTGGCCGATCATTTCGGCTGGGCGAAGGCGGCGGGCGCTGCGCTGCCGCTGCTGGGGCTGGCCGCTGTCGCGCTGTTTTTCTGGGCGAAGGATCTCGGGCAGAAATCGGGCAGCGGTGTGCAGGCGTTGCGAAGCTTCATCGTGACGTTGGCGGGGCTCGTCGCGCTCGTGGTTGCCGTGCATGCTGGCGTTTTCGGCGCGGGGAAGACGGGCGTGCTGCTGCTGCCCGTGCTCGGCGCGCTGCTCGCGATTGCCGTGCTGCCGAAGCACTATCGCAGCGTGCTCGTCGAAGGCGATACGTGGGTCGTGATGCTGGTTTATAGCATCACGTTCGGCGGCTTTGTCGGGATGTCTTCCTATGTGACGACGCTGCTGATTTCGCTTTATCAGATGCCGCGTCTCGAAGCGGGGCTGTTCATGTCGCTGCTGGCGTGTATCGGTGCATTGGTGCGTCCCATCGGCGGGCTGGTCGCCGATCGTATTTCGGGTGTGCGCGCGCTGGTGATTCTGCTGGCGGCGATTTCGCTGTGCGATTTCCTGTTTGCTGCGTGGATGCCGCCTGTGTCGGCGGGTATTGCGTTGCTGATCGCGATGTATGTGTGCTTCGGTCTCGGCAACGGCGCGACATTCCAACTCGTGCCGCAGCGCTGGAAGGGCAAGACGGGGCTGATGTCGGGGATCGTGGGCGCGGCGGGCGGTATCGGCGGATTTTATCTGCCCGTCATCATGGGCATCGCGAAGGAAGGCACGGGCAGCTATCAAATGGGCTTTGCGACCTTCGGCGTGCTGTCTGCGCTGGCCTTCGGGTTGGTGGTGCTGCATCGCGCGCGCTGGCTCGAGTGGGCGCTGCCGAAGGAAAGCCATCTGGTGGTCGAGCCGATTCGTGCGAGTGTGAGTGTGGATAGCGGGGTTTGATGCGTCGTCGTCCCTTTTCGTCGAACGGTTGAGCGATGGCCGGCGCCTTGTGCGCCGGCTTTTTGTTTTGTTGTGCGCGCTCCAGACGCGCGCGCCGACGAAACGCGGAACAAATGTGCGACAGGCAACAAACACGCAGGCGCGATGCGTGCGAAAAATCAGACATTGCACACCCTGCGTGCCCACGACGAAGGAACTGGGCGACCCGCTCATCAGCGGATTGGGATCGTAAGTTCCGCCGAGCCGGCCGTTTGCATCAACTTCGATCTTCAGCATGTGGATGGCATCGCGCACAACAGCTTAGGGTTTTTGGCATGTCTGCTGATATGAGATCCGTCCAGCGGTTCCCCGCACCGTGCACGCGTTGCGGCGGCATGCTGTATCAGCATGTCGCGTTCTGTCCGTATTGCGGCATCAGTCAGCCGCTCGCGGGCGCGCAGCCGAGGCGCGCGGAAACCCAGCTACGGGCAGTCAAGAAGCCGTCGTCGCCGGCCGCCGATATCGACCACGACGACACGTCTGCGCCCGAAATCCGCTGGTCGGATTTCCCCGAAACGCTGCCCGACATGCAACGGCCGTTCTGGCGGAGGTCGACGCGCCGCATCGTGACGGGCGGCGCGATCGTGCTCGTGTTGATCGTCGCGCTGGCCTGGCTCGGCTTTCAGCGCTTTGGTGCCAGTCACCGTAACGATGACTTTGTCGAGCCGGTGAAATCGGGCATGAGCGGCACGGACAGCGCGATGCCGTTCAACACGATGCCCTCGGGCGCGGACGCATCTGCGCGCACGAACAATCCGGCTGTGACGACGGGCGCAGGCGCCGCCCCAGCGCAAAATGGCAATGACGTGTCTGCCGCACTGGGCGCCGCACGCGCCAGTCTCGGGCAGAAGAATCTGACGGCGGCGAAGGCGGCCGTCGCTGAGGTCCTGGCCGTTGCGCCTCGCGATGCCGACGCGTTGCGGATGCAAAGCGATATCGTGGATCGCGAGAACGAGCGCGATGCCGCGTTGCGCGTGGCGGCCATCTGCGCAAAGGATGGGCTCTGGACTTGCGTGGTGAAGCAGGCAAATCAGGCGCTGGCCGTCGACACAAGCAGCAAGGAGGCGCAGGTTCTGCTCGAGCACGCAATCGTTTCCAATGGCTGGAGGCCGGCTTCGGACAGCGAACCCGCGCGCACGGCTGCGCCCGCGCGGCGCGCGCAGCCGCAGTCCCAGCAGCGTGTCGCGAAGAATGTGGCGATACTGCCGACGCTGCCGCCGTTGCCACCGGGCACACCCACCGACAGCGCGACTCGCCCTGGCGCAGATGCCGAGGCTCCTCACACGCAAGCCACGGTCGATTCGTATTCCACCGCGCCTGTCTCTACTGGCGATGGCGGCGATGCGAATGCGCCCGGCGTTCAACAGTAAAGAACCCGCACGAGGCGCGTTGTACGCGGGATGTGCGCAGCGCTCGCTAGATTTCCCAATCCCATTGCTGTTCCTCGCGTTGTTCTGCCGCGAGCCGACGGCTACCTTCCTGGGAAATGACCACATGACTGGACGGCTCGATCGGCATGAGAACGGCTTTCTCGATGCGCGGATTCGAAGGCGGCTTTTGCCTGGCTTCTTTCACGTAGTCCGAAAGAGACTGAAATCGACGTACGGCATGGATGGAGTTGGTCATGATTTCACCCAGGAAGCTTCACGAAGTTCGCGCCGTTTCACTCACCGGCGATGCTTCGGGCAGTCTAGGCGCGCGTTGCCAGAGGGGCTGTACGCCGTCGCACAGAACACGGCGCAATGCGTCTCGGCGTGAATGAACGGCGGATGCGCTCGTGGAGAAGTGAGCGATCGTTCTCCTGAACTCGATTAGCGTACTGAAGCGCCGGGGCGCGACAAGACATGGCCTGCGCGCAGTGCAGGCGATCAACCGGTTCTATCCAGGATCTCGTTCGCCAGCTCGACCTCGCGCGAGAACGATCCTTCGTCGGATGCCTTGGCCGTCTGAACCCGGCGGCTATGTGAATTCCTGTGCTTGCGCACGCTGTTGCTCAGCTCGGAGATGATTTCCGACGCGGCATGAATGATCTGGTTGAAATCGAAGCCGGCATTGGCCATTTCGCGGTAGAACGATTTCGCGAGAATCTTGGCGATCTGATTCGTGTTCTGCGCCGATCCCGCGATGATTTCCCGCACGGTCTTTTCCGACGATCGGGTCAACGCCGCCTGCGTGAAGCGGGATTTCATCAACTGCTGGATCTGGTTCGCGTGAAGTGCCTTCACGACCAGTAAGGTGAGGTTTTCCAGCAACCGCAGATCATTGGCGCTAAAGCACGGCTTGTGCAGCGGCTCATACGCGTAGACGATCCCTATGGTCTTTCCCCGCAGCAGCAGTGGAGCGCGGATGCTGTCGCCAGGGTGTGGCCCTGCAACTGCTTCCATCGTGGTCGCATCAACGGCAACAGTCGCAGGTTCGAGGACCATGGCGAATGGACCACCAGCGGCGCTTTCACGAACATTCAACACGTCGGAGCCGCCGGTGTCGCCGAAGCCGACGCGTTGGTGCAGACCGTGCTGGTTGAGACCGATTTCAGCGGCCTGTCGCTCGTTCAGCAAATGGATCTTGCACTGGCGTGCATCCAGTGCCTTCGCGACGGTGGAGGACAGTTCAGACAGGAGTTCGTCCGGGCTGCTCGCGTATCCTATGTCGCCAAGCGGCTCACAGATTTTCACGCTATCCGAGTTATGCATCGCTCTTCCCCAGGATTCGAATCGGACGCGCGCTCGCGTGGCATGCGCAGGGCCGCCCAGCACGGCTGCCTGCGATCGATGACGATGGACCTGACCGATTTAACCAACAAAACGGCAGGCCTTAAGTTCGTGCCACCACATTGCGCCCTGTTTCGACCGGCAGGGCGCGTTTCGGGACCCGGCATGCATGAGCGGGCGGCTTCCGGACCCTCTCCAAGCGACGATTTCATAGAAAAAACAGTGGGTTACGTCAATTTCGACAAATCGCCCATACCCTCCTTGAATTTGTAAGTGCCCGTCCATATAATTAGCACTCACTGCACGAGAGTGCTAACAACATCGCCGGTTGGCCCCCGCCAGCTGGTATTACCTCAGCGTTGTTCTCAGTCCCATTCAAGAGAGGATCTATCCATGAACCTTCGTCCTTTGCATGATCGCGTGATCGTCAAGCGTCTGGATCAGGAAACCAAGACCGCATCGGGCATCGTGATCCCCGACGCAGCAGCAGAAAAGCCGGATCAAGGCGAAGTGCTGGCCGTCGGCCCGGGCAAGCGTGACGACAAGGGCAACCCGATCGCGCTCGACGTGAAGGTCGGCGACCGTGTCCTGTTCGGCAAGTACGCTGGCCAGACCGTCAAGGTCGACGGCAGCGAACTGCTGGTGATGCGCGAAGAAGACATCATGGCCGTTGTCAACAAGTAAGTACTTGTTCCGGTTCATCATTCTCAAGAATTCAAGGAGTTAGAAGATGGCAGCTAAAGACGTCGTATTCGGCGATTCCGCCCGTGCCAAGATGGTCGAAGGCGTGAACATTCTCGCCAACGCAGTGAAGGTCACGCTGGGTCCGAAGGGCCGCAACGTGGTGCTCGAGCGCAGCTTCGGCGGCCCGACGGTCACCAAGGATGGTGTCTCGGTCGCGAAGGAAATCGAGCTGAAGGACAAGCTCCAGAACATGGGCGCGCAAATGGTCAAGGAAGTCGCTTCCAAGACCAGCGACAACGCCGGCGACGGCACGACGACGGCAACGGTTCTGGCCCAGTCGATCGTTCGCGAAGGCATGAAGTACGTCGCATCGGGCATGAACCCGATGGACCTGAAGCGCGGCATCGACAAGGCCGTCGCAGCAGCAATCGAAGAGCTGCGCAAGATCAGCAAGCCCTGCACGACGAACAAGGAAATCGCGCAAGTCGGCGCGATCTCGGCGAACAGCGACACGTCGATCGGCGATCGCATCGCTGAAGCGATGGACAAGGTCGGCAAGGAAGGCGTCATCACCGTTGAAGACGGCAAGTCGCTGCAAGACGAGCTGGACGTCGTCGAAGGTATGCAGTTCGACCGCGGCTACCTGTCGCCGTACTTCATCAACAATCCGGACAAGCAAGTCGCCGTTCTGGAGAACCCGTTCGTGCTGCTGCACGACAAGAAGGTCTCGAACATCCGTGATCTGCTGCCGGTTCTCGAGCAAGTCGCGAAGGCTGGCCGTCCGCTGCTGATCATCGCTGAAGACGTCGAAGGCGAAGCGCTGGCTACGCTGGTCGTCAACAACATCCGCGGCATCCTGAAGACGGTTGCCGTCAAGGCTCCGGGCTTCGGCGACCGTCGCAAGGCCATGCTCGAAGACATCGCTATCCTGACGGGTGGCCAGGTCATCGCTGAAGAAACGGGCCTGACGCTCGAAAAGGCGACGCTGCAAGAACTGGGTCAAGCGAAGCGCATCGAAGTGGGCAAGGAAAACACGACGATCATCGACGGCGCTGGCGAAGCAGCGAACATCGAAGCGCGCGTCAAGCAAGTGCGCACGCAGATCGAAGAAGCGACGTCGGACTACGACCGTGAAAAGCTGCAAGAGCGCGTGGCCAAGCTGGCCGGCGGCGTGGCAGTGATCAAGGTCGGCGCAGCGACCGAAGTCGAAATGAAGGAAAAGAAGGCACGTGTCGAAGACGCACTGCACGCAACGCGCGCAGCTGTGGAAGAAGGCATCGTGGCTGGTGGCGGCGTCGCGCTGATCCGCGCTCGCAGCGCAATCGCTGGCGTGAAGGGCGACAACGCTGACCAGGACGCAGGCATCAAGATCGTTCTGCGCGCAATGGAAGAGCCGCTGCGCCAGATCGTCACGAACGGCGGCGAAGAAGCCAGCGTCGTGGTGGCAGCAGTTGCTGGCGGCACGGGCAACTACGGCTATAACGCAGCAACGGGCGAGTACGGCGACCTGGTGGAAGCCGGTGTTGTCGACCCGACGAAGGTGACGCGTACGGCACTGCAGAACGCAGCTTCCGTTGCTGGCCTGCTGCTGACGACGGACGCAGCTGTCTGCGAACTGCCGAAGGAAGACGCACCGATGCCTGGCGGCATGCCCGGCGGCATGGGCGGCATGGGCATGGACATGTAATTCCAGGCAACTGGATTGCATGCGGGAGGCGCGTCGAAAGGCGTGCTTCCCAAAAGAAAAACCCGCAGAAATGCGGGTTTTTTTATGCGCGCGGAAATCGCGAAAAAATTGCGCGGCATTCGCGCCGCGCAAACTTCAATTGAATTTAGATTTAGACGGGAAGCCGCACGTAAGGGCTTCGTTTCATGTCAGTGCCGCGCTTCGCCCGGCGACGTATCCGATCCCCCCGCGATAGGCACTTCGTCCTCGCTGCTTCTCGCCCAGAAGAACCGATCCGGAAGATAAGCGCCCATGCCCGGCCGGAACGCCGCCTGGGTGGCCTGGAACAGATACTCCTGCGCTTCGCGCACCGCTTCGGCGGGTTCCTGGCCATTGGCGAGCAGCGCGGCAATCGCGGCGCCAAGCGTGTCCGTGATGCCCATGATCCGCTGCTGCCCGCGGTCCCACATGTCCTGCCGCACCTGGCCGTCCTCGCTGAACAGCGTGTTGACGAGCCTGTGCGTGCCCGTCTCCGTCGACAGAATGTATTCGCAGCCTTGCGACAGCAGATGCGAGATTGCGGCGTCGAGCGTCGGCGCCTCGGCGTCGCCGTCCGGCTGCGCGAGCGCGAGCAGCGCAGCCGTGTCGGCGACAAGCAACGTGGTTTGCGGCGCGAGCAGGTCGGCGATGGCTTCGCGCAGTTCGTCGGCGGCGAGCACGTGTTCGTCGTCGAGCGTGAAGTCGGGTGCGAGGATGAGCGGAATGTCGTCGTAATCGGCGACGACTTCGGCAATCGCGCTGACCACTTCGGCGCGCGTCGCGGCACCGACCTTGAAGGCGGCGATGGGCATGTCTTCCAGCAGCATCCGCGCCTGAGTCGCGACGACTTCGGGATCGAGCCCGGTCACTTCGTCGCAGCTGGCCGAGTCGCGCACCGTGTAGCCGGTCAGCACGGACACGCCGTGGCAGCCCATGCTGGCAAGCGTCATCAGGTCGGCTTGCAGGCCGGCGCCGCCCGTCGGGTCGGACAGGCCGAAGGTGAGAACGATCGGAGGGGTGTCGCTGGCCATGAAATCGTATGGATCGGTGAGCAAAAATATCGATGAGCCGGGCTTGCGCTCGTTGCACGCGCCGCGCGGCCCGGCAAACGGCTCAATTATGCGGCCTTATGCGCGGCTGAGGCATTATTTCGCATCTGTCGGCGGGCCGCGCCACACATAACGCTGCCAACCCGACGTGCCGACGGCGCTCGGACCCCTCATCCGCTAGGCATGGGGGCGGCAACACGGTACCATCATGGCTCCCGTTTCCACGGACTTTTCGACGCGACTCAAGAATGGAATACAAGAGCTGGATGTGCCTGATCTGCGGCTGGATCTACGACGAACAAGCCGGTTTGCCAGATGAAGGAATCGCGCCGGGCACGCGCTGGGAAGATGTTCCCATCAATTGGACCTGTCCCGAGTGCGGCGCGCGCAAGGAAGACTTCGAGATGGTGGAGATCTGATCGATCCATCCGGTTCGGGTGGCGGGCATAGCACGCCCGCCGCGCGAACGCAGTCGATCCGTAATGAATCGAATTCGCGCGGAACGGAACGTCCGCGCTGACAGCTTGTCGCAAGATAGCTTGTCACGGAGCTTTCCCCGCGGTTCATCGCGTGGCAGGAGCGGCAGAGGCTTTCCTCATGTGACGCGAGTACGAAGTGTGCCACTTGCGCCGTCGTGCGGAGCGTTGCTCGCAGTTGTGAGCCCAGGCGCAGTCTCCGATGTTGTAATGACGTTGCCGGAATTGCCTGACGTTGTCTGAGAAAGCCGCACCGCTTCCTTTTGCGCGGTCGCTGGCTCTGCAGTTGCTTACTTTCGCCAAATCGGCGGTTTGGGCGGCGCCGACATGTGCCGCGTGAATACGCCGGCGTTTCTGCAGCCTGCCCATGACTCTTCGATCCGCATCGCCCGATACGCTCGACGCTTTACCGAACCCCCGTGGCGGCGCCGTGCGTCCCGCGGAGCAGGCCATCGCGGACGCCCTCGACGCGTTCGAGCAGCGTCGCGACATGACGGCGCAGCTGTTGACGGCCGGGCGCGCACTACGCGAAGCGGGCTGGATCTCCGCGCAGCGCTTCACCGATGCGCTCCTGCTCGTGTCGCCGATGGCCGCGAGCGGGCTTGCCGAAGAGGCGCCCGCGCGCGCCACGTTCGGCGCGGCACTGCGCGCGTTCCGCGCGTCGCTCGAACGGCGCAATTTGCGAGAACTCGGCTGTTCGGCCGCGCTTTTCTCGCACTATCGCGCGCTCAGCACACATATCGCGCAACATACGCCGGGCTACAGCGTGACGTTCGAAGATGTCGCGCTCGCCGGTCGGCCGATTCCGCCTGTGTCGCTGCGCTCGCCAAACGCCGCGCGACTCAGGCAACTGCGCGCCCGCTACGAGCAGGCGCTGCTGCCCGTGCTGCGCTCGAAGGGCGACGTGGGCACGAGCGCGGTGGCGGCCGTCGTCCACGCTGCCGTCGACGATCTCGACAACTGCCTCGCCGAACTGACAGGCCCTGATCCTTACGATTTCTGGCGGCTTGCGTCGGCGTGCGCGCGCGCGTTGCGCTCGGGCGGGCGCGCTGTAGAAGATGTCGACACTCGCCGCTTCTATGCGCGCTGCAACATCGCGCTGGCGGACGAGGAACGCGGCATTCCCCTTGCGCCGCGCTCGCTGGTGCGCTCGACGCTCGCGCTGTTGTGGCGCGACTACGCGCTGTTCGGCGCCGCCGCCGAGGACACCGACCACGTCGATTTGCTGCGCGATTACGGCCTGACGGCCGACTGGCATATCGCGGGCACACAGGCATCGGAGATGTTATGGGAAGCGGGCGCGCATCAGGCGGAGACGCTCGCGGCGCACGTCGGGATGACGCGCGAACTGGGCGTGCTGACGGTCAACGCCAACGCATACGAAGATTTTCTCCAGACCGCCGACGCCGCGATCGCCGCGCTCACCGATCACGCGCGTGCCGCCGGCAATCCGCAGAAGGCGGACCCCAGCGCCGCGCTGCAGGCGGGCGACGCGGCGTACCGGCTGGGCGCGGCCGCGTCGGCGCTCGGGCTCGGCCAGATCGGGCTGCTCGCGGACGCGCTCGGCCTGGCGTGGCGGCGCCGCGCGCACGCGGGCGTATCGACGCCTGCCGTGCGCGCGCATGTCATCGTCGATGCGCCCGGCGCGCGCACGCTCGAAGCCGCCGCCGAAGCGCTGCGCGCAATGCTGCACAAGGTCGCGGCGGGTGTCGCGCCGCAGTCCGCGCCGGCCGTTCTGGCGTCGTTGACACGAGCAATCGAGCAGGGCGACGCCTGACGGACACGCACATGCGCATCCGGTGGCGAAGGGCGCCGGGCCGATGCCGCGCGCCGCGCGATAGCGCACGTTGCTCCTTCCCGGCAAGGCCAAAGCGCGTGATAGAGTGCAGTTTCATGGACTGCGGTTTTCGGACCGCGCGCCGTTGCAGACAGGTCGCTGGCGGGGTTTCCCCGTCGTGTTGTCGCACGATTTTCGGCGCATTGCGCAGGCCCCGCAGTCGCGCACCGTCTTTGCTAAAATTCCACCTATGCCCAAGAGTAACGATCGCATCAATCTGACCAACCAGTTCCTGATCGCCATGCCCAACATGGCGGACCCCACGTTTTCAGGAACGGTGGTCTACCTTTGCGATCACAGCGAGCGCGGCGCGCTCGGCCTCGTCATCAACCGGCCGACCGACATCGATCTTCAGGCGCTCTTCAATCGCATCGATCTCAAGCTCGAGATCGAGCCCCTGTTGCATGTTCCCGTGTATTTCGGCGGCCCGGTGCAGACGGAACGCGGCTTCGTGCTGCATGATGCGTCGGAGAGCACTTATACGTCGTCGATGCAGGTGCCCGGCGGGCTCGAAATGACCACCTCCAAAGACGTGCTCGAAGCCGTCGCGAGCGGCAAAGGGCCGGAGCGTTTTCTGCTGACGCTCGGCCACGCCGGCTGGGGCGCGGGCCAACTGGAAGACGAAATTTCGAAAAACGGCTGGCTCACCGTTCAGGCTGATCCGAAAATCGTGTTCGACGTCCCCGCCGAAGACCGCTTCGAAGCCGCGCTCGCGCTGCTCGGCATTTCGTCGTCGATGCTCTCCGGCGAAGCGGGGCACGCATGAGCGTTTCGGCCGGACGCGAAGCGACGCTGCTTGCGTTCGACTATGGCGAAAAGCGCATCGGCGTGGCCGTCGGCAATTCGCTCACGCGCAGCGCGCGGCCGCTCGTGGTGCTGCAAAACCGCAATCGCGAATATCGCTTCGAGGCCGTCGGCAAGCTGATCGACGAATGGAAGCCCGATGCCCTCGTCGTCGGCCTGCCGATGCATCCCGACGGCACGCCGCACGAACGAACCCAGCTCGCCAAACGCTTTGGCAACCAGTTGAACGGCCGCTTCAATCTGCCCGTCTCGTGGGTCGACGAGCGCTACTCGTCCGTCGAGGCGGAGGCGGGTATCCGCGCCGGCTCGCGCCAGGCCGGCATGCTCGACGCCGAAGCCGCGAGCATCATTCTTCAGCAATATCTGGACGGACTCTCCGACGATCATGAGCTCCATTGACGCCGAGGCGCTGTATCGCGCCGTGCTCGAGCAGATTCGCGCCGCCTATGGCGACGCGCTGTGTGGCCAGGACGGCGCGGCGCTCGCCGGCATCTACAGCGGCGGCGCGTGGCTCGCCGAGCGTCTCGCGAAGGACCTGAACGTGCCGACCTTCGGCGTCGTCAATGTGGCGCTGCATCGCGACGACTACGCCAAGAAAGGGCTGCACACGCAGGCGAGTCCAACGTCGTTGCCGTTCGAAGTCGACAACCGCCGCATCGTGCTCGTCGACGACGTGCTGTACACGGGCCGCACCGTGCGCGCCGCGTTGAACGAGCTTTACGACTATGGACGTCCTGCGTCGGTGGAACTGGCCGTACTCGCCGATCGCGGCGGGCGCGAATTGCCCGTCGCGGCGCGCTTTGTCGGCGGCACGATCGACGTCCCCGCGCATTCGACACTCGTGCTGACGCGCGACGGCGAGCGCTTCGCGTTTCACACCGAGCCTCGCGCGGATTGAGGCCGCGCGCGCACGCATGCGTCGACGCGCGCAAGGTTTCTCGTCCGGCGCGTGTGAAGCGCGCGAACGTACGCAGAAGGGCACCCTGATACGCAAAAACCGCATCATTGGACAGCTTCAGCACGACGCGCAGCACAGGTCTGACTCAGGAACACGCGTCAAACACCCCGGCCGGAAGGCCGGAGCTTGTGGAGAGATTCACCAGTTCGAGTTTGACCAGACCGAGCGCCGCAAGGCGCTACGTTGTGTAGAAGACAGCAGACCCACCACCGGATGCTTCCTCAGTCCGGTGCACCTGGAAGTCGCAGCCGCAGACACGCCCCGGGTAGGCACGAAACGGGCTGCGACCGGTGAGGTGACTCACCACCTGCTGCACAACATGGTCGAGGGGAGCGCAGCCGCAAGGCTCACGTCACAAGGCCCGTAAGGGCTGGCAGCCGGAAAGACGGCATTGATCAATAAGGAGCTGCTGTGGCGGTATTCGTTCTGGACAGGAAAGGCAAGGCATTGATGCCGTGCACCGAGCGGCGCGCGAGGCTGTTGCTCGCGCGCGGCCGGGCGCGCGTGCATCGTGTCGTGCCTTTCGTCATCCGGCTCGTCGGGCGCACTGCCGACTCCTGTCAGTTTCAACCATTACGCATCAAGCTCGATCCGGGCAGCAAGACCACCGGCATGGCACTGGTGCGCGACACCGAAGAGGTTGACGCATCGACCGGTGACGTGCTGCGCGGCGCAGCGGTTCTGAACCTGTTCGAGCTGGTCCATCGTGGTCGGCAGATCAGTGAGGCGCTGAGCGCGCGGCGCGCCATGCGCCGACGCCGGCGTGGCAACCTGCGATATCGCGCGCCGCGTTTCCTGAACCGCACGCGTCGGGCTGAGTGGCTTCCACCGTCGCTTCAGCATCGCGTTGACACGACCGTGGCGTGGGTTCGGCGGCTTATGCGCTGGGCGCCCATTACTTCGCTATCGAGTGAGTTGGTGCGCTTCGACATGCAGTCGATCGGGAACCCGGAGATTGTCGGCGTCCAATACCAGCAGGGCACGCTGGCGGGCTACGAAGTGCGAGAGTATCTGCTGGAGAAGTGGGGACGCGCGTGTGCCTATTGCGACAGGCGCGACGTGCCTTTGCAGATCGAGCACATCGTGGCGAAAGCCCGCGGAGGATCGAACCGCGTCAGCAACCTGACGTTAGGCTGCCAGCCCTGCAATCACAAAAAGGCTGCGCTGCCCGTCGAGGTATTTCTCGCGCAGGATCCCAGGCGACTGGCGCGCATCCTCGCGCAGGCGATGCACCCTCTGAAGGATGCCGCTGCCGTCAATGCGACGCGCTGGGTATTGGCCAACGCACTGAAGGCCACCGGGCTGCCCGTGGAGCTTGCCTCGGGTGGCCGCACCAGGTTCAACCGGATGACGCTTGGCGTGCCAAAGACGCATGCGCTCGACGCGGCCTGCGTCGGCGATGTCGGGCACCTGCGCGACTGGAATCAGCCGACCCTGCAGGCGAAGTGCAGCGGACGTGGCAGTTACCAGCGTACGCGCCTGGACCGTTATGGGTTTCCGCGTGGCTATCTGACCCGCGAGAAGCAGCACTTCGGATTTCAGACTGGCGATATGGTGCGCGCGGTCGTGTGCGCCGGGAAAAAGGCGGGGACGCACACGGGCCGTGTGGCGGTGCGCGCCAGCGGTAGCTTTAATATTCAGTCGGGCGGGATGGTGGTGCAGGGCATAGCGCATCGCCATTGTCGCCTGGTCCAGCGTAGCGATGGCTACGCATATTCACGGATAGCCACTCCAGAAGGAGCCGCGGAAACAGGGGCCACTTTGCGGCCCGCGCTATCCCTCCCCGGCCTGAAGGCCGGCGGTTCCCGCGAGACCCGATGAACACGCCCAACCCGGTTTCCCAAGGTCCCACCGTTTCGACCGATAGCGCCGCATCAACGGACCGTTTTCGCTACGGCTTCCTGAAGGGCAATCCGCAGCTCACGAAGAACGGCGAATTGAAGCATCTGTTGACCATCGAAGGCTTGCCGCGCGCGATCGTCACGCACATCCTCGATACAGCCGAGCAGTTCGTCAGCGTGACCGACCGCGAGGTGAAGAAAGTGCCGCTGTTGCGCGGCAAATCGGTGTTCAACCTGTTCTTCGAAAACTCGACGCGCACGCGCACCACGTTCGAGATCGCTGCCAAGCGGCTGTCGGCGGATGTGATCAACCTCAACATCAACGCTTCTTCGACGAGCAAGGGCGAGTCGCTGCTCGACACGATCAACAACCTCTCGGCGATGCATGCCGACATGTTCGTCGTACGTCACGCGTCGAGCGGCGCGCCGTATCTGATCGCCGAGCACTGCGCGCCGCACGTGCACGTGATCAACGCCGGCGACGGCCGTCACGCGCACCCGACGCAAGGCCTGCTCGACATGTACACGATCCGCCACTACAAGCGCGATTTCACGAATCTGCGCGTGGCGATCGTCGGCGACATTCTGCATTCGCGCGTTGCGCGCTCCGACATTCACGCGCTCACCACGCTCGGCGTGCCCGAAGTGCGCGCGATCGGCCCGCGCACGCTGCTGCCGGGCGGCCTCGAACAGATGGGCGTGCGCGTGTTCCACAACCTCGACGAAGGGCTCAAGGACGTCGACGTGATCATCATGCTGCGCCTGCAGAACGAGCGGATGAGCGGCGCGTTGCTGCCGTCGGCGCAAGAGTACTTCAAGAGCTGGGGCCTCACGCCCGAGCGTCTCGCGCTCGCGAAGCCCGATGCGATTGTCATGCATCCGGGCCCGATGAATCGCGGCGTCGAAATCGATTCGCAGGTGGCGGACGGTCCGCAATCGGTGATTCTCAACCAGGTGACGTTCGGTATCGCGGTGCGCATGGCCGTGATGGGCATCGTCGCGGGCAATAACGACTGATTCGACGACTGATTCGCGCAGTCCGCGCAACTTCATCAGGCATAGGCAGGGAAAAAGGGCAGCGCATGAAGATCCACATTCAAGGCGGCACGCTGATCGATCCGGCAGCGGGCACGGAACAGCAGCAGGACGTGTTCATCGCGGCGGGCAAGATCGTCGCGCTCGGCAGCGCGCCCGCCGATTTCAACGCGGCGAGAACCATCGACGCGAAGGGCCTGTATGTCGCGCCCGGTTTCGTCGATCTGTCGGCGCGGCTGCGCGAGCCCGGCTACGAGCACAAGGCGACGCTCGAATCGGAGATGGCGGCGGCGCTGGCGGGCGGCGTGACGAGCCTCGTCTGTC
Organism: Burkholderia sp. E7m39; assembly: GCA_001319865.1. Classification (GTDB taxonomy): domain Bacteria; phylum Pseudomonadota; class Gammaproteobacteria; order Burkholderiales; family Burkholderiaceae; genus Paraburkholderia; species Paraburkholderia bengalensis. The sequence goes on from BBSL01000073.1 coordinate 23,218, forward strand.
CGCCCGACACCGATCCCGTGCTCGACGAGCCGGGCCTCGTCGAAATGCTCAAGTTCCGCGCGCGCAATCTGAATCGTGCGCACGTGTATCCGCTTGGCGCGCTGACAGTCGGCCTCAAGGGGCAGGTGATCACCGAGATGGTCGAGTTGACGGAGTCGGGCTGCGTCGGCTTTTCGCAGGCCGATACGCCCCATCGTCGACTACGCAGGTGCTGCTGCGCGCGCTGCAGTACGCGAAC
>BBSL01000074.1 GCA_001319865.1 Burkholderia sp. E7m39
GGCGTCGCGGCCAGCGGTCCGCTCGCGTCGCGGCTCGGGCTGTCGGGCGTGCCTGTGTCGGCGGAAACGATCGCGCTGCATACGATCTTCGAACTCGTGCGCGTCACGGGCGCACGCGTGCATCTGTCGCATGTGTCGTCGGCGGCGGGCGTCGAGCTGATGCGCGCCGCGAAGGCGGAAGGCTTGCCCGTCACGTGCGACGTCACGGTCAATCACGTGCATCTGATCGATATCGATATCGGCTACTTCGACGCGCAGTTCCGCCTCGATCCGCCGCTGCGCTCGCAGCGCGATCGCGAAGCGATCCGGGCTGGCCTCGTGGACGGCACGATCGACGCAATCTGCTCCGATCACACACCTGTCGACGACGACGAAAAGCTGCTGCCATTCGCCGAGGCGACGCCGGGCGCAACGGGCCTGGAACTGCTGCTGTCGCTGACGGTGAAGTGGGCCGACGAGGCCAACGTCCCGCTCGCGCGTGCGCTCAACCGCATCACGGCCGCGCCCGCCGACGTGCTCAAGCTGCCCGCCGGCTGCATCGAGCCGGGCGCGACGGCCGATCTGTGCGTGTTCGACCGCAACGTGCATTGGCGCATCGAGCCGCGCGCCCTGAAGAGCCAGGGGCACAACACGCCGTTCCTTGGCTACGAACTGCCGGCGCGCGTGCGCGCAACGGTCGTGTCTGGGCAGGTCGCCTTCGAGCAGCGCTGATCGCGCGGCGCAACCGTATTGGAAGACAAGCGGAAGAACTTCGACATGAAGCTCGCGTTACGCAAGGCTCGGCTGGTCGTGCATCTGCTGCACGGCATGTGGACGGTCTGGACACGATTTCCGCGCGCGACGCCACAGCAGCGTCTGGAACTGAATCGCGCGTGGTCGCTGCGGATGCTGCAGCTATGCGGCATGCGTCTCGTCGTGCACAACGACGGCGCGCGGCTCGACGAAGGCGTGCTGGTCGTCGCGAATCACATTTCGTGGATCGATATCTACGTGATCAATGCGTGGCGGCCGACGCCGTTCCTGTCCAAGGCCGAGATCCGCAAGTGGCCCGTGGTCGGCTGGTGCGCGCAGCAACTCGGCACCGTGTTCATCCAGCGCGAGAAGCGCAGCGATGCGAAGCGCATCATGCATGACCTCGCCAGTCGGCTGAACGCGGCCGAACTGATGTGCGTGTTCCCGGAAGGCACGACGTCCGACGGCGTGCAGTTGCTGCCGTTCCACGCGAACATGTTCCAGGCGGCGGTATCGGCGTCGCGTCCCGTGCAGCCGGTGTGCCTGATGTACGAAGACGCGCAGGGCAAGCAGTCGACGGCGCCCGCGTATATCGGCGAGATGTCGCTTGGCCGGTCGCTCGATGCGCTGCTGCGCGGCGGTCCACTCACCGCGCATGTGTATGTCGGCGCGCCGCTCGCGCCCGGCGCCGACCGGCGCCTGCTGGCCGCCGAGGCACAGGCTTCTGTCGCCGCCGCGCTCGCCGCGTTGCAGGACCCCGAGGCGCATCGTTCGGGCCAGATCGTCGACCGCACACAGGCGTTCATTGACGCCGCCGCACGCCGTGCGGCACAACCGTCGCCGACCCCGGATGTCGACTTGACGCGCCACGCGTAGCAGGTCGGGGATCGACTTAACTTAGCCGATCAGCGAGCCGCAGCCGTATCTCGCGAAGCGTTCAGATGCCGGCTCAATGGGTTCAAAACGGCGATGGGTCCTGTGAAAACTGGACGGTTCCATTAACTTGCGGCACCAGCACAAACGCGATCAGTGGCCCGTTGAACATGCACGCCAGGGTGCCCGTGGTAGGCACGAAGTAGTGGACGACAAGGTCTTTGCCATTGGAGGTGGCATTCGTGATCCTTGGTGCAAAACACCATTTGCCGACGCCATTCGATAGGCCAACAACGGAGTACTTCGAGAAATCGTACGTCGGCATGGCGGGTTCCGAGGTAACGATCCCGATCGGGTACGGCATGAACGGTGCGGCCGCCCACGCATTTGCTAACTCCGCCTGACTCCGAAACACATATGTTCCAGGCGCGAAGGAACGGAAGAACGTCAAGGTGACGTCCTGGAGTGGGACATTCTCCGAAACCGATTGGCCACCACCATCATCCCCACCACCGCATCCAGCTATGAGGGTTGCAATCAGCGGTACGACGTACCTGATGTTCATTCCCAACCTCTGCCGTCGCGCGCTTGATTAATTCCGACATGTTCATGCTACGGCGGGACGCATAGTTGAACTTGACCTTGATCAATCAACCTAATCGGTCGAGGCGCGGCAGCCTTCGCATTCCACCTGCGTGATCGTGCGTTCGGCGGGCGATCGAGCCAGCCGGATGGCCGATAACTGCTCGCCCCACACGCAGCCCGAATCGAGCCCGATCAGGTTGTCGCGGACCATCAGACCGAGCGCGGCCCAGTGCCCGAACACGATCGTGATGTCCTCGGTATTGCGTCCGGGCACGTCGAACCAGGGCATGAAACCGGCCGGGGCCGAGTCGACGCTTCCGCTCGACGAAAAATCCATCGCGCCGTCGGCGTTGCAAAAGCGCATCCGCGTGAGCGCGGTGCAGGTGATGCGCAGCCGCTCTATGCCCTTGAGGCCAGGTTTCCAGCGGCTCGGCTCGTTGCCGTACAGGCCCGCGAGCGTCTCTTTCCAGTTCGGCGCGCGCAATGCGCGCTGCAGTTCGTCGGCGAGTTCCAGCGTCAGCTCGACGTCCCACTGCGGCAGCACGCCTGCATGCACGAGCAGCATGCCGTTTTCAAAGTGAGCGAGCGGCCGGTGGCGAATCCAGTGCAGCAGCTCGTCAGCGTCGGGCGCCGAGAGAATTTCGTCGATCGTATCGCCTTTCTTGGACTTTCTGATTCCCGCCGATACCGACAGCAGATGCAGATCGTGATTGCCCAGCACGGGCACCGCGCGCTCGCCGAACCCGACGATATCGCGCAGCGTCGCGAGCGATTCGCGGCCCCGGTTGATCAGGTCGCCCGCGAACCAGAGCGGCGCGTCCGCGGGCGGCGCGGCCTTCGCGAGCAATTGTTGGAATTGGGTACGGCAGCCCTGCAGGTCACCGAAAGCGAGGGGAGCGGAAGGGGTGGAAGCGGTCATCGGGAAGAAGTGGTGTCCGGGGAGCGAGCTGCGAACGGTTGCGGCGCGGCGGGCATTCGCCCGGCGATCCGTCCGAAACGGCTGCGGCTGGCTGCATTGCACAACGCGACATGATAGCGCGCGTTTCGCGGCTACGTGTCGGGGAGCGTCGGCATGGTCAGACGTTTTCTACGGCAGCGCCAAGCACGCAGAAATCACCACACAGGCGCGGAATTATTTTGATTTTTTTCGGATTTTTTGATCATTTTCTGACCGTCAAACTGCCTTTTCACGATTTGTGTGAAAAATCGGCGACCTTTGCGTGAAACGCAGTCAGATTACGGAGGAAAGGGTTTGCGGCACCCGTCTGAGCCAGTCATCCATCGCGTACTTGTCACGGGGGCGAGCGGCTTCACGGGCGCTTACGTGCGACAGGAACTCGCCGACGCGGGCTACGAGGTCATCGGCACGACAGCGGGCGAGCCGCAGACGGGCGAGCGCGCGCTCGACATCACGTCGCTGTCCGACTGCCGACGCCTCATCGGCGAACTGAAACCCGCGTTCATCGTCCATCTCGCGGCGATCAGCTTCGTCGCGCACGACGATCCGTTGGAAATGTACAACGTCAATGTGATCGGCACGACGAACCTGCTGCAGGCGTGTGTCGACGTCGGGCACGAGCCGCGCAAGATCCTGATTGCGAGCAGCGCGAATATCTATGGCAATGCCGAAGGCGTCGTCGACGAGGAGACGGCGCCCGCGCCCGTCAATCACTACGCCGCGAGCAAGCTGGCGATGGAGCACCTCGTGCGGACGTGGTTCGACCGGCTGCCGATCGTTGTCACACGGCCTTTCAATTACACAGGGCGCGGGCAGTCCGAGCGATTCCTGGTGCCGAAAATCGTTTCGCATTTTGTCCGTCGACGGCCCGTGATCGAGCTAGGAAATATCGACGTCGCGCGCGATTTCTCCGATGTACGGATGGTCTCGCGGGCGTATCGGGCGTTGCTCGAGGCGCCTGTCGCGGGCGAAGTGCTCAATGTCTGCAGCGGCAGTCCCCGCACGCTCACAGAGATTCTCGATATCGCGCGGGACGTATCGGGGCACGACATCCAAGTGCGCGTAAATCCCGCTTTCGTCCGTCAAAATGAAGTGAAATTGCTGGTCGGTTCCGCTGAGCGCCTGAACCGTTTCGTGCCGGAGACGCCTGCCATCGGTCTGGAAGACACAATCGGCTGGATGCTTTCTCTTGCTTGATTGTCAAACTGCATCAGATTGTTAGTGCTCTGGTGTTTCTCATCGACACCTTTATAATGGCCGGTTACGTATCCACGTGCGCCCATGTGACGTCCGGTCAGTTTTGCCGGCGGGTCTGGCCAATCAGGCAATAATTACCTGTCGCCGCCGCTGCGCCGCGTCCGGCCACTCGGCCAAGATAATCTCTAGAAGGAATCCCATGATCCTGGTAACGGGCGGTGCCGGCTTTATTGGCGCCAATTTCGTGCTTGAATGGTTGAATGCCTCCGACGAGCCGGTCCTGAATCTGGACAAGCTCACCTATGCAGGCAACCTGGGTACGTTGAAATCTCAACAGGATAACCCTCGCCACGTGTTCGTTCGCGCCGATATCTGCGATCGTGACACGCTCGACGGACTCTTCGCCGAACACCAGCCGCGCGCGGTGCTGCATTTCGCGGCCGAAAGCCACGTCGACCGCTCGATCCACGGGCCGGCCGATTTCGTGCAGACCAACGTGGTCGGCACCTTCACGCTGCTCGAAGCGGCCCGATCGTACTGGAACACGCTGAACGACGCAGACAAAGCGGCATTCCGCTTCCTGCACGTATCGACGGATGAAGTGTTCGGCTCGCTGTCGGCCACGGACCCGCAATTCTCCGAAACCACGCCGTACGCGCCGAACAGCCCCTATTCGGCCACGAAGGCGGGATCGGACCATCTGGTGCGCGCGTATCACCACACGTACGGCTTGCCCGTGTTGACGACCAACTGCTCGAACAACTACGGCCCGTATCAGTTCCCCGAAAAGCTCATCCCGCTGATGATCGCCAATGCGCTCGGCGGCAAGCCGCTGCCCGTGTATGGCGACGGTCAGAACGTGCGCGACTGGCTGTATGTCGGCGATCACTGTAGCGCGATCCGCGAAGTGCTCGCGCGCGGCGTGCCGGGCGAGACGTACAACGTCGGCGGCTGGAACGAGAAGAAGAACCTCGAAGTCGTGCATACGCTGTGCGATCTTCTTGACCAGAAACGTCCGAAAGCGCAGGGCTCGTATCGCGATCAGATCACCTATGTGACGGACCGTCCGGGCCACGACCGCCGTTATGCGATCGACGCTCGCAAGCTCGAACGCGAACTCGGCTGGAAGCCCGCCGAAACATTCGAAACGGGCCTCGCGAAGACCGTCCAGTGGTATCTCGACAATCAGGAATGGGTCGACGAAGTCGCTTCGGGCGAGTACCGCAAGTGGGTCGAAACGAACTACGCGCAGCGCGCGTAAGGGCGGAACGATGGCACGCAAGGGCATTATTCTCGCTGGCGGCTCGGGCACGCGTCTCTATCCGATCACGCACGTCGTGTCGAAGCAGCTTCTTCCCGTGTACGACAAGCCGATGATTTACTACCCGCTGTCGACGCTGATGGTCGCCGGCATCCGCGATGTGCTTATCATCTCGACGCCGCAGGACACGCCGCGGTTTGAAGCGATGCTGGGCGATGGCAGCCAGTGGGGCATGAATATCCAGTACGCGGTGCAGCCGTCGCCCGATGGTCTCGCGCAGGCGTTCATCATTGGCCGTGAATTCGTCGGCAATGATCCGTCGGCGCTGATTCTCGGCGACAACATTTTTTATGGGCACGATCTCGCGAAGCAGCTCGAGCGTGCCAATGCCCGTACTGATGGGGCAACGGTATTTGCGTACCACGTGCATGATCCCGAGCGGTATGGCGTGGTCGAGTTCGACGAGTCGTTCCGCGCGCTGTCGATCGAAGAAAAGCCCGCGAAGCCGCGCTCGAACTATGCCGTCACGGGGCTGTACTTCTACGATAACGACGTTTGCAACATCGCTGCCGACATCGAGCCGTCCGCGCGCGGCGAGCTCGAAATCACGGACGTGAACTCGCGCTATCTCGCGCAAAAGAAGCTGGATGTCGAGATCATGGGGCGCGGTTATGCATGGCTCGATACGGGCACGCATGACTCCCTGATTGAGGCGGCGACATTCATCGCTACGTTGCAGAAGCGGCAGGGACTCGTTGTTGCATGTCCGGAAGAGATCGCGTTCCGGCGTAAGTGGATTAACGAGGAACAGTTGCTGCGCCTCGCAGCGCCGCTTGCGAAGAATGCCTACGGCCAATATCTGCTCAACCTTCCAAAGGATCAAGTTGCATGGCCATCCACGTAAGCAGCACGTCGCTGCCCGAAGTCAAGGTTATCGAACCCAAAGTGTTTGGCGACACGCGGGGCTTTTTCTTCGAAAGCTTTAATGCGCGCGAATTCGCCGAGCAGGTGCAGGCGGGCGTCGACTTCGTTCAGGACAATCATTCGCGGTCGGCCAAGGGCGTGCTGCGGGGTTTGCATTATCAGATTCAGCACGCGCAGGGGAAGCTGGTGCGCGTGGTCGAAGGCGAAGTTTTTGACGTCGCAGTCGATGTTCGTAAGAGTTCGCCGAATTTCGGAAAGTGGGTCGGCGTAAACCTGTCCGTTGAAAACCATCGCCAGTTGTGGGTGCCCCCTGGCTTTGCTCACGGATTCGTCGTGCTTTCGGAGACGGCACAGTTTCTGTACAAGACGACAGACTATTGGTTTCCGGAGCACGAGCGCAGCATCGTCTGGAACGATCCGGATATCGCCATCGAATGGCCAATCGATTTCGAACCGATGCTCGCCGCCAAGGATGCAGCCGGCAAGCGCTTGAGCGCAGCAGAAGTGTTTGCCTGAGGCTGTCATGAGCAACCAACCGACCATTCTCGTTACCGGCGTCAACGGGCAAGTTGGCTTCGAACTCGTGCGGACCCTGCAAGGGCTCGGTCGTGTCGTTGCACTCGATCGCGCCGCGCTCGATCTTGCCAAGCTCACTCAGATCCGTTCCACGGTGCGCGAGTTGAAGCCTTCGATAATCGTCAATCCGGCCGCCTACACTGCAGTAGACAAGGCGGAGACCGATGTCGATGCGGCGATGCGTCTCAACGGCGAAGCGCCGGGCGTCCTCGCCGACGAAGCGGCACGATGCGGGGCCGTACTGATCCACTATTCAACGGACTACGTATTCGACGGTACGAAAAGCACCGCTTACGTCGAAGATGACGTGACCAATCCGCAGAACGTGTACGGCAAAAGCAAGCTGACCGGGGAGCAGGCCATCGCCGAGTCCGGCTGCGCGCATCTCATCCTGCGCACGAGTTGGGTCTATGGCGCGCGCGGGAAGAATTTTCTGCTGACCATGCTCAAGCTTGGTGCCGAACGGCCGGAACTGCGGGTGGTCGCCGATCAGATCGGGGCGCCTACGTGGTCGAACTCAATCGCGACATCGACATCTCACATCGTCGCTCAAGGCGTCGGTGTAAATGATCTGGACTGGTGGCACGAGCGTTCCGGCGTTTATCATCTGACGGCTGCGGGTGAGACATCGTGGTATGGATTCGCGACGTCGATCTTTGACATCGCGATGGGCGAGAACGCGCCGAAGGTGCTCCCCATTGGCACGAGCGATTACCCAGTACCTGCTAAACGCCCTGCGAATTCGCGGATGTCTCACGGCAAGCTCACGGAAACTTTTGGGCTTGCTTTGCCGGATTGGCAAGATGCATTGCGTCTTTGCATGGCAGGGCGATGCGCATAGCCGGCATCATCCGCAGGCGCACAATGCAATCGTCCACTTCTCGAAAGTGATCTGCCGTCGTAAATGCCGGTGACCAGCTTGCAGTGCCCGGTAATGCGTCGACTCAGATCGTTGTCGTCCGGTTCCGGATTCGTGCGTTGCGCAAATGGGTATGCCGATGCGGCGCGACTTGTCCGTTGGAAATGCCGCGAATGTGGTTATTGCGACGGTCGTCGCAGTGTACTAGACGGCGGGCGAACCGGTCCATGTCGTCGGACGGCTGTATCTTGGGCAGAGTCAGCTGAGTCATTGCTATCGTTTTGTAATGCAGTTGCCTTGATGAAGCGAAGATACGTTCCACGGACCTGGAAGTCCATGACCCCTGCCGAGTTTTCAATTCGACTGGCTATTCATGGTTTGTTCCTGTTCCCGCGTCGGAGTCTTTCGCAAATGGCGCCCGTCGGAATATGGAATGGCCTGACAGGTCCGCATGGGCTCACTGAATCAAGCAAGATGCGGTGCAAAGTAACGCGGATTCTGCCTCTTCTTTAATGCAAAATTTTAAAAGTCCGAATGTACAATCTGGCACTCAATGATCTGAAGCAAAGCATTGCTTCCTGGCGGCTTTGGACACTTCTTGGTTGGCTCGAGGTTCGCCAGCGCTATGCGCGTTCCCGCCTCGGACCATTCTGGCTCACGATCAGCACGGGCGTGATGATCGGTTCCATCGGCGTGGTGTACGGCACGCTCTTCGGCATGAAGATGAGCGACTACCTTCCGTATCTCGCGGTCAGTCTCGTGTTATGGACCGCGTTCTCGGCGACGATCCTCGAGGGTAGTACCGCCTATATCAGTAGCGGACATTACATCCGGCAGGCTGCGACACCCAAACTCATTTTTATGTTGCAGGTTGCCTGGCGTAACCTCGTGATCCTTGCGCACAATTTCCTGATCGTCGTCGTGCTATTGGTCGTTTTTGGAGTGAAGAGTTGGGAAACGCTGCCGGTTTTTATCCCCGCGCTGTTCCTGTACATGGCTAACGCGCTGTGGATCGCGATGCTGGCCGGTCTGCTGTCCGCACGTTTCCGGGACTTGCCTCAAATCGTCGCGGCGCTGCTGCAAGTCGCGTTCTATGTCACACCGATCATTTATCGTCCCAATGCGCTGACTCGCTATTCGTTCATCGTCGAGTGGAACCCTTTGGCGCATTTGATCGAACTGGTTCGTGCTCCGCTGGTAGGAGAACTGCCAAGCTATACCACGTGGAGCGTCACCATTGGCCTCGCCGTCGTCGGATGGCTTTTCGCGCTCGCGATGACCGGTCGCTATCTGAAACGCATTCCGTACTGGGTTTAAGAGGTCACATCATGGCGTACATCGAACTCAAAGGCACGACGCTAGATCTGCCCATTTATGACGTGCAGGGGCGTTCGCTCAAGAAGCAGGTCATGCGCATGGGACGGCGCAACGCGATCGCCGAAGGCAATGACGGTATCGTGGTTGTCCGCGCGCTCGACAATGTCGACTTGCGCTTTGAAAGTGGTGATCGGATCGGCCTTATCGGACACAACGGTGCGGGAAAGTCCACTTTGCTCAGGATCATGGCGGGAATCTATGCGCCGACTTACGGGACGGTGGAGAGTGACGGCAAGATTGTGCCGCTGCTCGACATTAGTCTCGGGATGGATGAGAACTCGACGGGCATGCAGAACATCCGGCTGCGCGGTTTGTTGTTGGGTATGACAGATGATGAAATCCGTGAAAAACAGCAGTCAATTGCAGATTTTTGCGAACTGGGCGACTATCTCGACCTCCCATTGCGGACGTATTCCAGTGGAATGCGCGTACGGTTAGGATTCGCTATTTCGACCGCGGTCGACGCAGAGATTCTCTTGCTGGACGAGGTAATGGGCGTAGGTGACGCCTCGTTTATGCATAAGGCCGAAGAGCGTCTGGCGGATCTCCATAGTCGTGCGGAAATTGTTGTATTGGCTATGCATTCGAACGCAGAGATCCGGAAGGTATGCAACAAGGCTCTCTGGATGGAGCGCGGCCGGGTTCGCGCGTTCGGGCCGACGGAGCAGGTCATTTCCGAATACGAAGCTCACGTATAAGTGAGCAGCGGCGTCTGTAGTCACAGATCAGAATATCAAGCGATTCGCAGTCGGAGTTCGATGCCGACGGCACGGGGCGAGTTCCAGCGTGTTGGCGACGAGCGATGAAGGGGGCGCTTTTATGTCGTTAAAACTTTTAAGACAGCGGGCAACGAGGACTTCCAATGATTGATCGAGCGTACAGGGTCTACTGTTACTGGAAAACCCATGGAACTTCGGCCTTGCAACAGCTTGTATACCGGAAGTTGGCGCGAAAACTCAATGCCTCCTCGGATTCAAGCGTCGAGGCGGGCACCTCCAGAAAGAGTGTGACGCAGATTTACCGTGCTCGATTTGAATCGTTGGTGCCTTTGCACACTTATACGATTCCCCAATCGAATGTCCGGCGTATCAGCATCGTGACGGACAGCGTTGCGAGCGGTAGTTTGTTTGGCGGCGTGGGTACAGCATTGATCTTTTCAGCGCTGCTGGCCAATAAGATGAATGCGCAACTGCGCATCATCACTCGAACGCAACGAGCGCAACCTGAGAACATCGAGCATCTTCTTGGGCTTTATGGCATCAAACTGAAGCAGGAAGTTCAGTTCAAGTTCGCTGCATTTTTCGATCAAAAATACGAAGTTGATGTCCAGGAGAATGATCTCTTCGTGACGACCTCTTGGTGGACCACGGCGGCTACGCTACCAAGCGTCCCTCATAAGTCGATCATTTACCTGTTGCAGGAAGATGAACGGATGTTCTATCCGTACGGGGACGATCGGGTCAAATGTGAAGAGATTCTCCGCAACCGGGACATTCGTTTCCTGATCAACACGAAACTGCTCTTCGATCATTTCGTCAGCGATGGATTGAGCAATATTGCTACCAACGGTAGTTGGTTTGAACCCGCATTTCCGTCGGCGATTTACCGTCCACGGAAGAGAACCTCTGTGGCGAAGAAGAGGTTCTTCTTTTATGCGAGACCGAACAACGTACGTAACCTTTTCTATCTTGGTATAGAGGTTATTGAGCGAGCAATCGCCCAAAAGGTCTTAGACCCGTCAGAATGGGAGATCTGCTTTGTCGGCAAAGATATTCCAACTGTGGTTTTCGACGGTGGTTTCGTGCCCGAAAAGTTCGAGAATCTTTCGTGGTCTGAGTATGCCGAGCTCGTCGGGACCGTTGATGTGGCACTCAGCCTAATGAGTACGCCTCATCCGAGTTATCCCCCTCTCGATCTGGCTGCCAGTGGCGCGGTGGTAGTGACCAACCGCTTTGGCAACAAGACTGATTTGTCGAAATATTCGCCCAATTTGCTTTGTGCGGATCTCGAGCGTGATGCATTGGTCGATGCGCTGCGATCTGCAGCGGCGCTGGCTTCGAATCCTGAACTGCGAGAGCAGAACTTCCGCAACAACGGGTTTCTGGGCGGATGGGAGGAAGCATTCGGCGGAATCATCAAGAACTTGTCTGAAGAAAAATAATGTTCAAAGTCGATGTTTCTCCAATGGCATACTCCGATCCGTGGGATCTGCCGTTGAACGAGCGAATGAGGATGTTGGCGAATGGAAAGCGTCGGGTCGCGTACTTCTATGAGGCTCCGAACAACAGTACGTTCCGCTATCGCGCCTACAACATGGCGCAGGTGCTCAACGACGATAAGAGCGGAGACGTTTCGAGCAGCTTCTTCTTTCTTCAGGACTGGGCCCGGATTGACGAAATCGCGGATCTTGCTGACGTGCTGGTGATCTGTCGTTCGCGCTATTGCAATCGCCTCAATCAACTCGTGATGAAATTCCGGTTGCGAGGAAAGCGAATACTATTCGACATTGACGATTTTGTGTTCGATACGGACTATGCGCACCTGATCATGAACACGCTCGACGAAGACGTCGAAGACGCGGGGCGGTGGGACTATTGGTTTTCGTATATCGGGCGATTGGGCGCTGCATTGAAGATGTGCGACGGAGCCATTACGACGAATCACTACCTGGCGGACAAGATTGCGACGTTTTCGGGCTTGCCGGTGACCGTGGTGCCGAATTTCATGAACAAGGAGCAACTGGGCTACTCAGATACGCTCTTCGAACATAAACAGGCCTCCGCATTCGCCCGCGACGACAGAATTCATTTAGGCTACTTCAGTGGGTCGCCGTCGCACAAGTTGGACTACGCGATCATCATGCCGGCTCTCGAAGTCTTGCTGGCAGAAAATCCACAGATTGAGCTGACGGTCGTAGGCTACATCGAGGCCGGCGCAACACTTAGCAAATTTGGCGATAGGGTCAAACGTCAACCCTTTCATGATTATGTGAATTTGCAGCGCGTTATTAGCAAGGTGGAATTCAATCTGATGCCCTTGCAATCGAATGCATTTACGAACTGTAAATCGGAACTAAAATATTTCGAGGCTGCGGTCGTGGGCGCAATTAGCGTGGCCTCGCCTTCGTACACCTACGCCGGCGCGATTCGCGATGGTGAGAACGGATATATCGCGCAAGCACATGAATGGCTTCCCGTGATTGAGCGAGCTATCGCGAGTCGCTCGGACTGGGCGCGCATGATCGAAACCGCGCGCGTAGACGCTCGATCGAAATATGGTTGGTTCAACCAACGGGAAGTGATCATAAAAGCTTTGGGAATTGCATGAGCGACTCGTCCGGTACGAGCTTCGCTAAACTCCATTGAATCGCATAGTTGACGTGCGGCGGCGGGCATTGTTTTGGATAGCGGACGGTGGTTTTCCTCTCAAAGGCAAATGGCTTGAATCAAATTAAAGATATGACCTTTGAAGCCGAGAAGATCAGCGACGCAGGCGTAGTTGCGATCGTCGTAAGTTATGAACCCGATCTTGAACATCTATCAAAGGTGCTCATCGCGATCGCGTCGCAAACGGATCATGTCGTCATAGTGGATAACGGCTCTCGAAAAGACGTCGCCGGTTTAGTGTCGGCGTTGAATGATCCTCGCTTGCAGTTCCTGCCGCTGGGTGAAAACCTGGGAATTGCGGCTGCGCACAATGCCGGTATCCGGTGGGCGAAGGACCGAGGTAGCAAATATGTGCTACTGATGGATCAGGATAGCTTTCCAGACGCGGGGATGGTGGCTAGCCTGCGCTCTGCGCATGAGTTGCTCGAAAGTACCGGGAATAGAGTGGCGGCCATTGGGCCCCGATTCCGGGATAGCGACAGTGGGCGATTGGCGGATCACGTCAAGTTTGGAAAATGGCGCGTAGAGAGAGTCTCCTGCTCGCGCGGTGAGCAGTTCGTGAAGGTCGATTTTCTGATTTCGTCCGGCTCTTTGATTCGAATTGAAACATTGAACGCCGTTGGCGGGATGGACGAAGCGCTTTTTATCGATCAAGTTGACACCGAATGGGTGCTGCGCGCGCGTGCCTGCGGGTACCTGACTTGGGGGCACTGCGGCACTGTGATGACGCATTCATTGGGTGAGACGCGAAGAAGAATTTGGCTCGGACGCTGGCGCGACGTCCCCATTCATAAGCCGTTCAGGTACTACTATATTTTCCGAAACAGCCTGCTATTACAAAGGCGTGACTACCCGTGTCGGGAGTGGAAAAGGGTCGATAGAGTTCGCTTGTTGCAGCTTGCATCTTTCATAGTATTGTTTCATCCGCAGCGCCTCGAAGCGCTTCGCATGATGTCTCGTGGTCTCTGGAGTGGTCTGTCAACGGGACGGTGATTTGTCTCTGAAATGAACTCTTCAGCGTTCGACAACGGCTGATGCAGCAGGCGAGTTTCATGAAGGCTTCGTGGATAGACGCAAGATGTTCGAGGCGGATGCGCAGTCATCGGAAGTTGTGACGCCGTGAGATGGTTCGCTCGACGACCCGGGGGGGCAAGCCGCTGCCATGAGGCTCACCACGTCGGGCAATTTCAGTGGCGATGTCGGCTAAGTGTAGCGGATGGCGGTTTTCGTCGTGATCGTGTCCCCGGTCGCCCTGAACGTTACGGGGCTTCGAAAGAGGCAGGCCGCGCTTGCCGGCAATGAGCAGAACGGCGTCAACCAGCACGCGAGGCTGGGTGGCATCGTGTCGGTTTGTGCCGGTGAGGATTACCCCGAGCGGGATGCCCAGCGCTTCGGTAACGAGGTGGTGCTTTGAACCAGGTCGCGCGCGGTCGGTGGGATTCGGTCCCGTATTTGACCTGCACCCATCGCGCGGATCGAGGAGGAATCGACGATGAAACGGGACCAGTCAGTCCGGTCAAGCGCGCGTAGCTTTGCAAGCTGTACTTCGTGCAGCCGGTCCCAGACGCCGGCGGCCTGCCAGTCCGAAGACGAGGCCAGCAACTTACGCCGAAGTTAACAGGCCAAATTGGTCCTTTTGTTAAGGATTCTAAACTAAACTGATCCAAGTTTCAGTCCGCACTTCTGACGGGAGTGAGCTTGGCCGCCAATGAGAGTCTAAGGAGGTCAACGACGTATGCTTTAGATGTCTTCATGGAAAATCGGGGTAGACGGCGCTTGCGCGGGTCCGTTTAGCTGATCGTTTCGGGTTTGCAACAGCATGCTATAGTGTCCCGGCTGCATGCGAGGCGGCGCTCGCCGCTCTAAAGAGAAATTTGTTCACAACAGCGCGACGCCTATTAGACGGTACTTTGGCTAGGCGCAATGTTTTTGCGCGCGTAAACCGGAACGAGAGTATCGATCTACGCATCACGGATGCTAATGTGCCAGTCGGGGCGGTGGAGTTCCGGCTGAACATATTGTTTAACGAGCGAAAGCTCGAAAGATAGGTGACATTGGTGAAGATAGTTCAGATCGGTCGGAGCGATCTCTTGGGGGCGCGCTTCAATGGCTACTCGGTAGCAGATCAGCTTAGACATCGAGGCATTACGTCAACCCACCTCGTCCATGATAAGCGGTCTCAAGATAGCGCTGTCAGTATTATCTTTGCAGGGCCTCGTACTCGTAGCTTCATCTCCGCCGCCTCGAAGTTAGAGCGCCGAATGGGTTACCACGCGATGTTGCAAGTTAACAGCTTCGGTCTTCCGATGAACCGTGCGTTCAGGGAGGCGGACGTCGCGCATTACCACATCATCCACGATGGATTCTTTAGCGTGGCGGCCATGCCGTTTCTGTCGCGGGTGAAGCCGACCGTTTGGACGTGGCACGATCCGTGGCCAATGACGGGGCATTGTATTTACCCAATGGAGTGCGAACGATGGCGAATCGGCTGTGGCGCTTGCCCTGACCTCAATCGTATATTCTCGATGGATTTCGACAACACTCGAAAGGCGTTCGCACTAAAGCGCAGAATCGCAAGGGTGTCCCGGCTGCATATTGTGCTGGCATCAGAGTGGATGATGGGTATGGCACGCGCATCGCCCATGGCGAAGAATGCTCGCCTTCACTATATCCCATTTGGCATCGACCTTAACCGGTTTGCTCCGCGCGATCAAGCAGCCGCCCGGGCTGCGCTCGGGGTGAAACCCGGGTACACCGTCATCGCGGCAAGAGGAGTTACCAGCCCCTACAAGGGCGCTGAAGCGCTTGCTAAGGCACTCGATGCTATCGAAACCCCGGTCTGCATCATCTCATTGAATGACACAGGTGTTTTTGATCGCCACATTGGTCGACATCAGGTGATCGGTCTGGACTGGTCTGACGACGAGGATCGCATGATTGACGCCTATACTGCCGCCGATTTCTTTGTCATGCCCTCTACGGCGGAGGCTTTTGGCATGATGGCGATCGAAGCAATGGGATGCGGCAAGCCCGTAATCGTGTTCGAGGGTACATCTTTGCCTGAAGTAACGTTCGCCCCAGAGTGTGGTATTGCCGTTCCTATGAATGACGCTGGCGCACTGGCAGAGGCCATAAAACATCTTATGACCGACGAGGATGACCGTATAGCGCGTGGCGCTCGCGCTCGCGCGCTCGCCGAGGAGCATTATTCGGCTGAGTTGTATGCAGACCGGCTTGCCGCTCTGTATCGCGAAGTCGGGAACGCACCTTCCTCTCAACTGCCTGAATAAGGTCAGAGTGTCCCGAGTATGAAAATACTGCTCCTCACAGACGTGCCACCTTGCACTAACTATACGGCCGGAATGGTGCTGGGACAGATCGTCAAGGTTCTGCCGAAAGGCAGCGTCAGTTGCTTCTGTGTACTAAACCCGGATCTGCAGAATATCGAGCATGATCCCGAGCTTAACGATTTGCCTCTGGAGTATGTCGCAAAACCGCGAGAGGCGGCGTTCCCACGCACGGGATATATAAGCGAGCTTAAGTCTTTTGCAGCTGAGCAGTTCCGGCGCCAGGTGGCGATTCCAAATCTTGTGAATCGCGTTGCTGACTTCGCACATCGACAAAATGTGGATACGGTCTGGGTGGTCCTGCAAGGACAAACCATGGTGCGACTGGCTGCAGCAGTGGCGGATAAACTCCAGATGCCGCTATTCACGCTTGTCTGGGACCCTTTGGCGTGGTGGCTTAAGGCGAACCAGGTAGATCGCTGGACTAGCCGCCAGGCCATCGCTGAGTTCGACTCAGTGATTCGGCGGAGCTGTGCCGTGGCCACTGCATCTCCGGCAATGTCTATTGCGTACAAAGCCGAGTACGGCGTCAGAAGTGTCGCCTTGATCGCTAGCCATGATCGCGCGACCAGCGTTACGCCAGCGGGCCGACCTCATCATGAAGGTGAACTCGTCATCGGCATGGCTGGCCAGTTCTACGCCAATGCCGAATGGCAGACGCTTGTCAAGACATTGAATCTGGCGAATTGGTCAATTGGTGGGCGCGAAATCCGGCTTCTTGTTCTTGGACATTACATTCCGGATTCCGATATTCCCGAAGGGAAGGTGGAATTCATGGGATGGAAGTCTCAGAAGGAGGCTATCCACATCCTTGCAACACAGGCAGATGTTCTCTACTGCCCGTATCCTTTCGACCCATCTATGGCCGAGGTGTCCCGGCTGTCCTTCCCATCGAAGCTGGTCTCGTATTTCGCTGCGGGTCGTCCGGTGTTACTGCACGCGCCACTTGACTCGTCGCCCGCGGTATTCGTAAAACAAGCGGGCGCCGCCCTAGTTACCGCAAGTTCCGGCTCTTCGAATGTCTACAACGCGATCGAAAGACTCGCTGAGGACCCGGTGCTATTTGCGGATCTATCGGCGGCGTCTCAGCGTGTATTTGCGTCCGAATTCACTTTGGAGCGTATGCGAGCCCGCACGCTGGAGTTCCTCGGCGTTGTTGAAAGTGAGTTGATCGCAGTGCCTCCAGCGAGAGTGCCGTTCGATCGAGAAGCCCCTGCCGCGCATCTCCCTCCGCCGAGGACGCAAGAAACGACGGCTGTTCGTGCGCGGCGTGCTTTCTTCGCCGCAGCACGTCGAACGCCTCTCGGGCCCCTGATAGATATTGGCCTGCGAAGTCGGAATGCATATCGCAGGCGAAAGCTTCGCCATCCTCGTGTGCTGGCAGCTAACCTTGAACATTTAGCTGCACAAGTCCATGCCCTTAAGGCTCAGAATGCGGACGTAACGCGTGATCTTATGACACTGAGTGAATCCTTCGCCCGAAGCATCACCGATCTTGAGCAACGAGAGCGCCGCATGGCGGAATTGTCACAGGAGCGATCGCGATTATCTGCGGTCATCCTCGAATTGGAAAAAGCAAATGCGTCTTTAAGCGGACAGCTCGAGGGTGCCGTTCGAACGACGCGTGAACTTGAGATAGCCAACACGTCTTTGAATGAACAACTGCAGGGCGCGAATCGGGCGTATGAGTCTTTGAGTGAAACGCACAGGTTTCTCAACCAAAGATTCGATACCGTCGCTTCTGCGTCCCTTGCCAAACTTAACATGCTGTCTACGGGTGCTTTTACAAAGAGTCCCGGAGGTATATATAAGGCGAATGCCGATAGCACGAAGTATCTTGATTTGCTCGAGATGGTTTTGACGGGGGAGGCTGTTGCTGACCCGTCGATCGGCCCTTGGGCGAAACCTGGCTTCTCCGCGGACACTCGCCTACTAGGCAGGGACTGGCCGCAAACAGCGCTCACAATGATTGGCCGGACGCGATTGCGAAATGTACGCACTCTAGTAGAGTCTGTCCTGAAGGACGGCATCGTTGGAGATTTCATCGAAACCGGCGTCTGGCGGGGAGGCGCTTGCATCTACATGCGCGCGATCCTTGACCTGTACGGCGTGACCGATAGGACTGTATGGGTTGCTGACTCTTTCCATGGCCTTCCGGAGCCCAACGCCGCGCAATTTGCGGCCGACGTAGGTGACACTCACTACACGCATCCGGAACTGGCTGTGTCTTCCGAGCAAGTTCGCATGAATTTTCAGCGTTTCGGTTTGCTGGATGAGCAGGTTCGTTTTTTTGGAGGGATGGTTCAAGGACACTCTTCCGACGGCTCCGATCGAGCAGATTGCGCTGCTACGACTCGATGGCGACATGTACGAATCCACTTGGGAGGCCTTGGAATCGCTCTATCACAAGGTGTCGCCGGGAGGTTTCATCATCGTGGACGACTACATTCTGCCGGCGTGTGCCAAAGCGATCGAGGACTGGAGAGTACAGGAACGAATTACGACGCCGCTGAATGAGATTGATGGTGCGGCCGTCTACTGGCAAAAGAGCTAAATCGACGCATGGATGCACGCATTTCCTATCTGCGCATAATCGCTTGCGCCATGGTGGTACTGCTGCACGTCTGCGGCGCGAACGTCCACGAATTTTCGCAACGATGGTGGTCGGCGAATATCTACAATTCGCTGACGCGCGCTTGTGTCCCGCTTTTTTTCATGATCTCAGGCGCGACCTTGCTATACAAAGACGAGGCGCTAGGGGTATTTCTCCGGAAAAGGCTTGTGCGGATTCTGCCGCCGCTTTTGTTGTGGTCTGTAGTCTACCTGGCCTGGCTGAAGTACTGGGGTGCGCCGACCGGCAATTGGATCGTGGCCATTTTGTCGGGACCGACGATGTTCCACTTGTGGTACTTCTATGCGGCACTGGGACTCTACGCCTTTGTTCCGGTGCTTCGACGGTTTGTCCAAAATTGCACTGGCGGAGAAGTCGCCTGGTTTCTCGGGATCTGGTTTGTTGCGGCTTCAACTTTTCCAATGGTCTACAGCTTGGTACATGATGCGGGCTGTGGTTCGCTACGGATGAGCGTTCTGGATGATACGTATCACCTCGGTAACTTTGGCGGGTATGCCGGGTTCTTTGTTTTGGGGGCGGTGCTTCGGAAGCAT
Source organism: Burkholderia sp. E7m39 (assembly GCA_001319865.1). Lineage (GTDB taxonomy): Bacteria > Pseudomonadota > Gammaproteobacteria > Burkholderiales > Burkholderiaceae > Paraburkholderia > Paraburkholderia bengalensis. The sequence continues at coordinate 19,241 of BBSL01000074.1, forward strand.
GCCGCGCGACTTGGTGGTTGGCGAATAGGGATGCCCGTCTTCCTCGCAGCATCTGTAGGCACAGGCCTCGCAGCGTATGTTCAGTCCGCTTCGCTGGGGACGGTGTGCGAGTTTTTCTACCTGTACTTATCGCCTTTGGTGGTGTTGGCAGCGTGTGGGCTGTTTATTGCCGTAGCCGGCGGTACAAGCTCGGCGCCTTCCCCGTTTATACAGCGATTGGCAGATACCACACTTGGGATCTATGGCTTGCACATTCTGGTTATAGATCGCGTCGCGGCATTCTCGGGATTAAGCGCGCGCGTCGGTAATCCATGGTTGACCACCCCTCTCACCGCAGTAGTGGTCTTCGTAGTCTGCTTCGTCGCGATCGACTCGCTCCGACGAATTGAACCGCTTCGGGCAATCTTCTAAGATTGACATGCGGCGTGACGTATGTGTAGGTGACTGCCGCGTCACCTGATGTTTTTTTTCCTTCTCGGAAACGAGTCCTCGCGTTGCCGCAATACCCGCGCTGCGATTGCCATTCGTAACTGAGTGCGGCCGGCTCTCGTGCTTGAGCGGTATGAAGCTGCCCTAAAGTCGGCCTCCGACTTTTGGTAGCCGGCAACGCTTTCTATATCCGTACCGGTTGTGTCCATGCAACGTAAGCGCTCCCATCGCTCCTTAACTTGCCTTGCGCCAGAACACGGCGGCACCATCGACCTCCTGCAGAGGTTCCCGGATGTCATGTTGTAGCCTATAGTCGTCCACCGCCTGACGACAACCGGTCAAAATGTAATCGTCGACAATGATAAAGCCGCCGGGAGAAACTTTCCGGTACAAAGCGTCGAGCGTCTGGATTGTCGACGAATACATATCGCCATCCAATCGCAGAATGGCAAGGCGTTCTATTGGCGCAACGGGTAGGGTGTCCTTGAACCAACCCTTGAGGAACTCTACCTGCTCATCGAGCAACCTGTAGTGCGCGAAGTTTTCCTTAACGTTTTCCAGAGACACGCGTAGTTGATCATAAGTGCTATGCAGGTCACCTGCATCGGCAGGGCAACTCTCGTCGGGCGGGGGGGGGCCAGCGAACGAGTCAGCCACCCAGATCTTCCGGTCCTTCACGCCGTAAGCTGCAAGTACCCCGCGCATCAGGATGCAGGCACCACCGCGCCATACGCCTGCCTCGATGAGATCGCCGGGCACCCGCTCTGACAGAACCTGTTCGCTGAGTACCCGCAGATTGCGTAGCCGAGCCGATCCAATCATGGTCTGAGCCCGACCAGGCCAGTCTCGACCGAGAGCTCGCACACTAGCGTCATACCCCTTGGCCCAAGGAGCAATGGACTCATCCTTGCACAGGATGCCCGTGAGTGCATCTTCCAGTAAATCAAGGTAGAGGCGCGTGCTTGTGTCGCATCCTGCGGTGTTGGGCCGTAGCGCGGCGATCTCCGACGATAGCAGGGTCATCCGGCTAGCGAGCTTCGCGTATTGAAGATCCAGGAGGCTAGCAACCTGCGTGTGCTGATCAGCCCGCGTGTCGATTATGTTTTGTTCGCGCTGGGTCGCCTCTCGGAGTGCAGCCGCAAGCGCTTCATTCCGCGTCGATGCTCGCTGATGATCACTGTTCAAAACATATAACTGCAACTCCAGCGACTCGCACGCGCTCTGCGCTGCTGCGAGCTTAGCCTCGAGATCGTTCACTCGGTCACGACTGTCCTCGCCTTGGCGAACGGCCTCAATGAGTCTTGCATTCTCCGCTGCTTGCTGTCGTGCAAACGCATAAAGACGTCGCACGGGAGGGATAGTGAGTGCAGCCCGTCGAGCCGCCGTTCTAATAGACATCTTGAAGTGCCCCACTAGGCGTCTTGGTTGTTCGGTTTTGACCAGACCTTGCGGTTGATCTGGTCGATATAGGAAAGAACGATGCGCACGACTTTAGCCGAGACGTTTTCCGCTTCGTAATCCGAAACTCGCCCTGCATATCGCGACTCTCCGTCAATCTGCGTGGGCTCGTCCATCACGCACCGGATGGCGTCAACCAGCCGATCGGGAATAAGGCTCGACATAACCAGCGTGCCTGCATCCATGCCTTCCGGTCGTTCATGCGCTTCGCGCAAAGTCACTGCGCGCAGGTTGAGCAACGATGCCTCTTCCGTTATGGTCCCACTGTCTGAAATGACGCACGCGGCTTCTTGCTGCAACTTGATGTAGTCAGTAAAAGAGAACGGCGGCAGGAAGCGCACCAACGGCGACAAGCCGTGCTCTACATCTGCGGGTAGCCGTTTGCGCGTACGCGGATGAGTTGAGACGATAATCGGCCAGCCATACGTGGTCTCAAGCGCTTTCAGGCATTCCATCATTGCTTCGATTCGCGATGGATCGTCGACATTCTCTTCGCGATGCAAGCTAAGGACAAAGTAGCGGTTCGATTCAAGGCCGAGATCGTGAAGGATGGTCGAGCGCTCGAACTTGGGCCTGAAGCGGTTGATAACTTCGGCCATATGCGACCCGACCTTGAAAGTGCGATCGGAGGGCAAACCTTCATCGAGAAGGTACCGACGTGCATGCTCTGTCAGAGTCATGTTCACGTCGCTCAAATGATCAATCACCTTCCGGTTCAATTCCTCGGGTACGCGCTGATCAAAACACCGGTTGCCCGCTTCCATATGGAACACCGGGATCTTTCGCCGCTTTGCCGCAATGACAGCTAACCCCGAGTTGGTGTCACCATAGATCAGCACGGCATCAGGCTGCTCGCGTTCGAAAATCGCATCGGCAGACTCGATAATCTTGGCGATTGCCTGCGCGGCCGTCGGCGAGGCGACCTCAAGAAAATGATCGGGACGGCGAATGCCCAAGTCGTCGAAGAACACCTGGTTGAGTCCGTAGTCGTAATTCTGCCCGGTATGAACCAGCACATGATTGGTTAGCCGGTCCAATCGCTCGATAACCAGGCTCATTTTTATAAGCTCCGGACGAGTGCCCAAGATCGTTAGGATTTTTCGCATATCGTGTTACGCCATGAAACCGGTGTTTTCGCCCGCCAATTCCTGCTTGACGTAGTCTAGGCTGCGAAGAAGAGTCACCACTTCCTGTACGTCGAGCTGTCTTGTGTTGTGACTGGTGTAATCATGAGCCACGGAAATACTTTCCTCTCCCTGAGAGAAAAACTTGGAGTAGTTCAGGTCACGAGCGTCGGCCGGGATACGGTAGAAATCGCCGAGATCCTCTGCCCGTGCCATTTCTTCACGCGACACCAAAGACTCATAGAGCTTTTCGCCGTGACGGGTGCCAATTACCTTGACAGGTACCTTCCTTGCGAAGACGATCTGAATCGCTTCTGCCAGAACCGATACCGTGCACGCAGGGGCTTTTTGGACGAAGATGTCGCCTTGCCGCGCGTTCTGGTAGGCGAAAAGCACCAGATCCACCGAGTCCTCGAGCGACATCAGAAATCGAGTCATATTTGGGTCGGTCACGGTAATTTCCCTACCTTCGCGAAGTTGCCGAATAAACAGCGGTATCACCGACCCTCGGGAAGCCATAACGTTGCCGTAGCGTGTCGCGCACAGCACGGTATCGCCTGCAGTGCGAGACTTTGCGATCGTCAATTTTTCCATCAAGGCCTTTGACAGCCCCATCGCATTGATGGGGTAAACCGCTTTATCCGTGCTCAAGGCAATGACGCTGCTCACGCCGCAGCTGACTGCCGCCGACATGACATTTTCCGCGCCCAGTACATTCGTGCGGACGGCTTCCATCGGGTGAAATTCGCACGAAGGCACTTGCTTCAATGCGGCGGCGTGAAAGACAAGATCGACACCTCGCATGGCGTCGCGCACGCTGGATTCTTCCCGGACGTCGCCCAAGAAAAACTTGAGTCTTTGATTGTTGAACTGCTGGCGCATATCGTCCTGCTTCTTCTCATCCCTGGAGAGTATGCGCAGTTCCTTGATTCCTTGTGCCAGAAAGCGTCGGGAGATTGTTTGGCCAAACGACCCGGTGCCGCCCGTAACCAATGCCGTTTTGTCTTTCAGAATGTCCGGTACCATAGCTTAGTTCACCTCGAGATTGCGCATCGCCGTTATCATTTGTGCCCACGTTGGAGGGCTATAGCCTGTCTCTGCTCTGAACCGATCGCTGTTCAGCGATCGATCGATCTTTAGGGTGTCATCCGGTTCGATCTGAACTTCCGTTCCATAGACATCTCTCACCAAAGTGAGGAGATCGTGCTTTGCAATGGGCGCCGACGATACGTGCCACAAGCCGGATAGCTGTGGGTTCGGCAATACATGTTGCACGATGACACGCACCAGTTCGTCGGTAGTGAAGCCAGAAAATATGGCCTTCGTGAAGCCGCGAACCTTGCCTTTCTCGCTAAGGAACCACTCGACCAATCCATTATTCCCGCTCAACTCACGGCCAATGATACTGGTGCGCAGCGTGATGCTATTTTTTTCTGCGACCTCGCCCAGCAGCTTGCTTCGACCATACAGGTCTGTTGCATCAGGGATATCCGACTCTTTGTAGTTTCCCTTTGCACCGGAGAAGACGCAGTCGGTACTGACGTGTATCAGGCGTGCTCCCAAGAGTTCACATGCCCGACGCAAGCGATGCGGGAACAGTGCATTCAGTGGCAGCGCCGCAAGAGGATCGTTTGCGTTTTCAAGTTGCTTGATAAGCCCAACACAGTTCAAAACGACGTCAGGTCTGATCCGCGCTAGCGCACCTAGCAAAGCGTCCTGATCGAGGACATCGACACCGACAATCACGTTCTGGCGGAGTGATGGACCTAGTCGCGCACGAGCAGCTTCGCTGCGTGCCGTACCGAATACTTCCACGTCGGGAAGGCGACTTAACAGGCTGAATGCTGTGTGCCCCAGCATCCCGGAAATTCCGAGAACAAGGATTCTCATTGGTTGGCTCTCTTGTAGTAATCAACTCGGCCGCTGTCATGGTCTGGCAGGTCTTCAGAAGGCAGCCAGGTGGACTCCAGATGCGCTTTCGCCCGCGCGTCAGCGCGGTTGAACTGGCGTCCGTCAGCGATCCAATCTTTTGCAATTGTATTCACAGCCTGCCGAAGAGAGTTTATATGGTCAACATGTTTCGAGTGGAAAGGATGGGCGGTCAGCGCGGTGATCATATTCGTCAAGCCCAGCGCCTGCTTTTCAGATGAAAATCCGGCGCTGGTCGCAGACACTTCCACCACGGAGAGCGGTTCGTCAATGCCGAGTAACAGATACTTGGTTGCGAGATCAATCCACGCGAGTACGTCTTCGCCGATGCGGCTTCCGACGGGAAAAGTGAATCCCCCGTCGACGATAGATCTGTGAATCATGACCGTGGGGACAGCAATCGGGCACGAGCCTATGATCTTGGGATAGACCTGTCCGTTAAATCGGCCGCTACGAACGACGCCCAATCCCCCACTCATCTCGGGAGAAGTCACGTAGTAACTTGTATGTGAGATCAGCGCGCCGGACTCCTGCATCAACTGCCGCTGACGGCTCACCTTGGTAGGAAGAAACTCGTCGTCGCCATCAAGGAACGCGATGTACTCACCGTCTGATGCCAGCATGCCGAGATTTCTGGCGGCTGCCGGGCCCCTATTCGGTTGATGGAGCAGGCGGACGCAAGAATTCTGCTTGCAAAGCTCGATCACCGGAGTCAAGTCGTCAGTAGATCCATCATTGACCATGATAAGCTGAACATTCGCGTTGACCTGTGATAAGACGCTATGCGCAGCCTTGACAGCGAGATCCACTTCATTCCAGAAGGGGATGATCACTGACGTAAGTCCGACGTAGAGATCTGAAGTCATTCTCGATCGGGCGTATTCGGCCGCGACCTTGTAGGGCGTAATGTCGAGAAATTCGCCTAACTTCTTGAAATAGCGCTTTGTGCTCCCGCGAAAATTTGCGCGCTCCGTTTCCGTCAGATCGGAGATCATGCGTTTCCATAGGGCGTCGCCTTCAGTGACAGCCAGCGGTTTATGGCTGTCCTGTCCGGGATGAATACGATACTGGACTAAAGTTTCACGTTGATGATAGAAGTCCCGATCACGCAGTATGCGATTCCACAAATCGTAATCTTGCGTGTAACGCAACGTTTCATCAAATGGACCATACTCCCTCATTATCCACATTGGAATGAGTAAGGTACATCCATTGATAAATCCGTTTAACAGGGGTAGTCGTGGATTGGCTCTTATACGTTCCGCAGGTAACGCGACATTGCTGAGAAAATTTCCGTCCGGATCAATAAGGTCATAATCGGAAAATAAACACGCATTTGGACGATTAAGTTTCGTTAGATATTCAACCTGTGCCTTCGTCTTGTGCGGCAGATGTATGTCATCGTGACTGAGCCACGCAAAATAATCTCCGGTTGCATGTCTAATAGCCGTATTTAATGCGCCCGCAACGCCGGCATTCTGCTGCCAGAAATATCGTACGCGGTCTCCCTGCTCGAGCGCTATGGCTTCGGTTTCACCGCCGTCGGTAGACCCGTCATTGACGATGACGATCTCGATATCATCGTAATCCTGGTTTAACGCACTCTGTAGGGCTTGCTTAAAATAAGATCCCCCGTTGTAAACGGGCATGCAAATCGAGACCTTTGGCATGGCGTAGAGGTGGGCGGAGCCCGACTTTCCAAACATGAATCGGGGAGTATAGCCCAAGGGCGCTGCTGGAACTAAAGTTGAATGGCCGCCCGTAGCGTTTGGTGCCGGTGCGGCGCATGCCGCGACCGTCAATTCCATTCGATGCGTCGTTCGGCCGGGTGTCCGATGGGCGTTCTCCTACAGGCTAGTCCCCGTGGCAGAGTGGGGCCGTCAACGGGGCGACGTTGGGGCAGCTGCCTGTGAGCACTGCCGATGTGGTAAAGATTACCGAATCGATCAGGTGTCGCGAAGAAGCGCCGAAGATTACGCGGCAAGCGGTCGAAGGGGCGCACCTTCAAGGAAGTTATAATCACTTGGGGCGCTATGCGTCGCGGCGAACACAGGCTGCGGTGAACGGAAGCCCTGATTTACCTGCACTTCAAATTGAACGTCATATAAGCAAGCTGAATATTGCTCTTTTTCAACAGTTCTTCGGCTTTCGCGATCAAATGCAAAACTCTGAAATAGTGGAAAAATGCCGCGCCGAAATTGATAGCCTGACGGCTAAAATGAGCGCCCTCGAGCGGCAACTGGATGGATTTCGGCGTGCGGAAGCTGCCGCGAAAGACGAGGCTGTGCGCTTTAGGTTCAGGTCCGAATCTCTCGAAATCCAATTGGATAATTGTCTTAGGGCGGAAGAGCGCGCCAAGGCTGCCATGTACGATCAGATGACGGCATCGCTCACGACCTTGGAAGCCACAATCAGGTCGGAGCGTTCGTATCTCGAGAGCAGGCTATCGGACTCCGAAGCAGCCTGCAGGGCGCGGGATGCCGAGATCTCGACAATTTACGCTTCACTGTCTTGGAAGATAACAAGGCCGTTGCGGTTTATTCGACGCTTTTTTTAGCCGGACTGGCATTGAGAGAGACAGGCCAAGGATGATTAATTATAGCGTTGCCCCCCAAGCTGGTATCGCGTCGGCGCAAAGGGCTGAAGAACTGCAAAGTGGCGAATTAAGACCTTCGAGCGGGGCTATCCTTTTTGTACTCCATGGTTGGGGTGGGGGCACGGAGGTGCATGTCAATGACCTGCGGGCGCTGCTAAAAGAAGAAGGAATTGCAACCCTGGTTTGCAAGGTTGATCCACATGACGGAAATCTCATGTGGATTTCAACCCCCGATCTCGATGCGAAACCCCTCTTTCCCCCGTTTGACGTTCGCATTGGTTTCGATGCATTCGTTGAAGCATTGAGGAAATGCGATGTTCGGCACATTCATATTCACCACCTTGCCGGATTCGTGTCTGAAGCGTCGGACTTCTTCCGTCAGGCGTCTGCTGCTGCAGGGATTTTATATGACGTGACGGTGCACGACTATATGTCGGCTTGCCCCCGGATCAATCTGATCGACCGTAGCGGCGTCTATTGCGGTGAGCCCAGCATCAACGTATGCGAATCGTGCATTGCGAAGTCCGGATCGAGTTTTGGACATCCAAACGTGCGAGAGTGGCGGGAGCGCTACCAGCGGCTTTTCGCGGGCGCCCGACTGTTATTTGTTCCAGATGTCGATGTGAAGAATCGCATGGAGCGCTTTTTTCCGGGTGTTCGGTTTGAAGTGCGGGCTCATCCTGAGCCTCGCGCTATTCTTCCGCCCGCGGGCGAGCCGCACATGGCCACGGCCCTATCGGGCGTCAAACGCATCGCATTGCTGGGGGCGTTCGGCCCGCACAAGGGGTCGTCTTTGCTCGAGGCCGTCGTTCGTTCTGCCAAGTATCGACAACTACCACTCGAGTTTGTGGTTGTCGGGTATACCGACCGCGACGAAACGCTCAGGACGCTCGGGGTCGAGGTCACGGGAAAATATCCGCGAGAGCAGGCGACGGAACTGCTGGCGGCCGCGCGAGCAGACTTCGTATGGTTTAGCTCGGTTTGCCCCGAGACATATTGCTTCACGCTCACGTCGGCTTTTGACGCGGGCTTATACCCGGTCGCATTTGATTTCGGAGCAATCGCTACAAGAATCAAGGCCGCCGGCTGGGGCAGGGTTCTCCCGATTGAGACGATGCTGTACCCCAACAGACTTGCAGAAATTTTCGCGGAGATGTCTGTTCCACAAGCGCCTGCGGTAAAACCCGACGTGCCCCATGTTGGCACCGGTGGTGGTTTCTTCGCGAATTACTACGGTGAAGGCACGTTGATGCGTTGCTAGTCGGTGGACCTGATTCTAGCTTTCCGACGGCAAATAAGACTCTGTTAAGTCGCGTACTACGGTAGTCGTGTCGTTAATTTCGCTGCAGTTGAAAACCCTTTTTATTTAATCAATTGCGCGCCCGGAAGGGCGGGCAAATTCAAGGACGATTCTTCGCATTAATCCGGGGCTGGTTTGTGTGCAAAAGCAAAAGCCGGTTGCCCGCCGCCTCAATTTTGAGGAAAATTGCGCCTTCTATAGTCCCCTTACTCAAAATGAGTCGGTCAAAAGACGCGCTCTTGATGCGACATGAATACTATACGTGAGCTGGGTGACGAGGGCGAAGGTCTATCGGTGTCGATGGTCGTCTACCGTCCGGACCTGAAACAACTCACGCAGACGTTGATCAGCCTCACGGGCGCTTACGATGCCCTCAGGCAGGCCCGTCCGAATTCCAAGCTAGACGTATGGATGGTTGACAACGGCGGGCTGCCCGACATGACGGCTGCGTTCGCAGATCTAGAGTCGCGCGGCGCCAGATGTTCCGTCATCACGGGGCAAGGCAATGTCGGCTACGGGTGCGGCCATAATCTGGCGATCGCGCAAGTAGCCAGCCGTTATCACCTCGTTCTGAACCCCGACATTGATCTGGACCGGGATGCGCTAACGCGGGCTGTGGAATTCCTCGAAGGCCATAGCGACGTCGGTTTGCTTACGCCCCGCATCGGGGACGAGACAGGGCACATTCAGTACCTGTGCCGCCGTTACCCTGCGTTGCTCGACCTCCTCGTCCGAGGCTTTCTACCAGCGCGCGCGCGGAGACTTTTTTCACGCCGCCTCGCTTGGTATGAAATGCGTGACGTGATTAACGAGCGGGACGTCGTCTGGGATCCGCCGATCGTTAGCGGTTGTTTCATGTTTTTTCGCACGATCGTGCTTAAACGATTGAGCGGTTTCGACCCCCGATATTTTTTATACTTCGAGGACTACGACCTGAGCCTTCGCGCCCATGCCGTGGCACGTATCGCCTATGTGCCGTCCATGCGCGTGCTGCATCATGGTGGAGGCGCGGCGCGTAAAGGCTCAGCGCACATTCGCATGTTTGTGGCCTCCGCTTTTCGTTTCTTCAACCGTTTTGGCTGGAAATGGCTATGAGTCACATGCTGTTAAGTGGGGCCAACGGCTTTGTCGGGCATGCGCTCGGGCGTGTGCTGCTGGACGCCGGTTATACGGTGACAGGCTTGGTTCGGCAGCAGGGTGGCTGTGCCGACGGCGTGCAAGAGTGGGTCCATCGCGACAAGGATTTCGACGAGTTGGCCGACGCGTGGCCGCAGCAGCTTCGTGCCGACTGCGTCGTCCATCTGGCTGCGCGTGTCCACATCATGAACGACAAGTCGGCCGACCCGGATGCCGCCTTTCAGGCGACCAACGTCGACGGTACTTTGCGGATGGCCGCTGCGGCTCACCAGCACGGAGCCAGGCGCTTTGTTTTCGTCAGCAGCATCAAGGCGTTGGCCGAAAGTGACCGTGGGCAGCCGCTGCGGGAAAGCGACCCGCCGCATCCCGAGGACGCTTACGGTAGGTCGAAGCTCGCGGCCGAGCTCGCGTTGAGACGTTTCGGGCAGCAAACAGGCATGGAGATCGTTGTGGTGCGTCCGCCACTGGTTTACGGCCCGCAAGTGCGAGCAAATTTCCTGCGCCTGCTAGAGGCTGTCTGGCGAGGCACGCCCCTGCCGGTCGGTGCGGTCGATGCGCGGCGCAGCATGGTCTATGTCGGCAATCTGGCGGACGCGCTGGCCCAGTGCGCGACTGATGCGCGGGCTGTGGGCCAGTGCTTCCACGTAGCAGATGCAACCGATCCGACCGTGGCCGATGTCGTCCGGGTGCTTGCTCGCCACATGAACAGGCCGGCGCGTCTCCTGCCCGTCCCGCCGGCGTTGCTGCGACTGCTGGGCACGCTGACTGGCCGTACCGCGCAAATCGCCCGCCTCACAGGCAGCATGCGCATCGACACATCCCATATTCGCGAAACGCTCGACTGGCGTCCGCCTGTTTCTTCTGAGAACGGACTCGCCATTACGGCCGACTGGTATCGGTCGACACATTGAAACTCGCGATGAATATCCAGGCACTTCAGATTTCCCTGTGGATGATCGTATCGATCGTGGCTGTCGTCTGCGCATGTGCATGCGCGGGGATCCTTCTCGCACTGCTAAAAACCGGCCTCGCCTGGCGCCTCGCCACCGACATTCCGAACGACCGCTCGCTGCACGTGCGGCCGACGCCGCGCGTCGGCGGATGGGGCATCGTGCCCGTGGCCGTGGTGGCGATGCTGCTCGTCGCGCCGTCGCTATGGTTCGCCGCGCTCGCGGCGGCGTTCCTGGCGGCCGTCTCGCAAGTCGATGATCGCCGCGGATTGCCCGCGCGCGTGCGGTTTGCCGCGCATCTGCTCGCCGTGGCCGCATTCGTCGCGCTGTTTCCCGCGGACGCGCCCTGGTGGCTGCTCTGTGTGCTCGTCTTCTTGATGATCTGGCTGGTCAATCTTTACAATTTCATGGATGGCGCGGACGGTCTCGCGGGCGGCATGGCGCTGTTCGGTTTCTCGGGTTACGCAATTGCCGCGTTGTCGGGCAGCAACCCGATGCCCGAGCTGGGGCTGGCGTGCGTCGCGATCGCGGGCGCGTCGCTGGGCTTTCTGTTCTTCAATTTTCATCCGGCGCGGATCTTCCTCGGCGATGCGGGCTCGATACCGCTTGGCTATCTGGCGGGCGCGCTCGGTTACTGGGGCTGGCGCGGCGGCGCGTGGCCGGTGTGGTTTCCCGCGCTCGTGTTCGCGCCGTTCATCGGCGATGCGTCGGTGACGCTCGCGCGACGCCTCGCGCGCGGCGAAAAATTTTGGCAAGCGCACCGCGAGCACTACTATCAGCGCATGGTGCGCTCGGGAGTCGGCCACGCAGGCACTGCGTGGGCGTGGTACGCAGTGATGGTCGTCGGTATAGGACTTGCTCTGTTTGCGCTTGGCCGTTCCATGGTCGCCCAGTGGACCGTTGTCGCCGGATGGGCTGTCGTGCTGATCGTGATCGGAAGCTTCATCGATCTGCGCTGGCGCCGGTTCCAGTCAACACTGTCCGAACAATCCGAGGTATGACGCTGATGTTCAGAACCAAAGCCAGCTGGCTATCCTTCAGCGCTTTCCTTTTCGATCTTGCCGCGGTCGCGACCGTGTGGCTCGTCGCCTATGTGATCCGCTTCAACGGCGTCGTGCCCGTCGAGTTCCGCGAAGGCGCGTTGCGCGCGCTCATGTGGGTGCTGCCCGTCTACGGGATCATGTTCCGCATCTTCGGGCTGTATCGCGGCCTGTGGGTGTTTGCGAGCCTGCCCGACCTGATGCGCATTTCGAAGGCCGTCGCGACGGGCGCGCTGCTGTCGATGATTCTCGCCGTGATGATCCAGCCCGTGCCGATCGTGCCGCGCTCCGTGCTGCTCGTCTC